>JAYOXJ010000292.1:0-4619 GCA_038152725.1 Rhodospirillaceae bacterium | reverse complement strand
CCGTCACCATGCAGAAACCCCGCCGCAAGATACGACGGGGTTTATCACGGCGCTCTCGGCGCCGCCCGATCACATAGGACCGAGCCTAGGTTTCAATGGTTCGATATGTCGCTTACCTGATCCGGCGGGTTCATCTTTTTACCCTCCAACGCTTGAAACCTCACATCGCTCCGATTTGGCCTGCCCCTCTAGACCGCTTGGGCAGCGCGAGCCCGGAGTGCTCAAAAACCGGCATCCCTCCTAATGATGATCCGATTCCACTGAACAAGATGATTATACCAAATTTGGCCGCCAACCTCACTAGGAACAAAGCGCGGAACCGGATCAATGCATCCTATGGCCGGGAAATCCCCGCCTTTCGCCCGAAAGGTTTCTTGACCGATAGTTCGGCTCGGCAATACTCGCCGACATGGCCCTGACTCCCGAAATCCGCCTGCCCCGGCTGCCAGCCGCCGTTGCCGGCATGCGCCAAGTGGCGTGGCTCAGTACCGATGGCGAGGTCGAGATGCTGAGCCGAAATCAGACCGGGCGGCGACTCACCGAAGGGGCGCGGCCGATCGTCTGCCACGCCGCGTCCATGGCTCGACGGCTTGGCGTCGCTCCGTTCCCGGCACTCGACCTGCTCGAACTATTCGCCTTCGTCGCGCCGGCACGCTTCACCGTGCCGACGCCGCGCGGCCTAGCAGAGAGTCTTGGCCTCGCCCTGCCGACCTCACCGGAAGACGAAGCGATGACGCTATTCGGCGCGGCACGGGCCCTGCTCGCCGAGTTGGCGCATGCTGCCGGCGGCGATCAGATCGAACTCAGGCGCACCGCCGGCCAGGCGGAAGCCATGGCACGCGGCGGCTGGGGTTGGGCGCCATCGGTGCTGGCAGCGCTCGGCCGCCCGGAAGGTCCGGCGTCGGCCGGCGCCGTCGATTCGCTCCGGGTATGGAACCGATTGCCCGACTGGCAGGACCAGCCGCGCGACGCCCAGCCCGGCAACTTTCCCATCGACGTCGCCGTGGCGACCAGACGTCTCGCGCAACTGCTGGGCGCCGGCGCCGAGGACCGGCCCGGCCAGCGCGCCTACGTCGCCACCACGGCGGCCGCATTCCAGCCGCGCAGCCACAAGGGCGAGCCCAATCTGGTGCTGGCCGAAGCCGGCACCGGCATCGGCAAGACCCTGGGCTACGTCGCGCCCGCGAGCCTGTGGGCCGAAAAGAACGAGGGTGCGGTCTGGATCTCAACCTACACTCGCAACCTGCAGCGCCAACTGGACGGCGAACTCGACCGGCTGTGTCCGACACCGGCGGAGAAAGAACGCCGCATCGTCATCCGCAAGGGCCGCGAGAACTATCTCTGCCTGCTCAATCTTGCCGAAGCCGTCGGGCGCATCGGCGGTGAGGATGCGGTCGCGCTCGGCCTGGTCGCGCGCTGGGCGGCGGCGACCCGCGACGGCGACATGATGGGCGGCGACTTCCCGGCCTGGCTGGTCGACTTGCTCGGCCACCGCCTGACGCTCGGCCTCACCGACACCCGCGGCGAGTGCATCTATGCCGCCTGCGATCACTACCGGAAATGCTTCATCGAGCGCACCCAGCGCCGCGCCCGCCACGCCGACCTTGTGATCGCCAACCATGCACTGGTGATGGTGCAGGCCGCGCTCGGCGGCGGTATCGGCGCCGCCGACGACGGCCAGTTGCCGACCCGCTACATCTTCGACGAGGGCCATCAACTGTTCGATGCTGCCGACAGCGCTTTCGCCGCGCATCTCTCCGGGCGCGAGACGGCCGAACTCAGACGCTGGCTGATCGGGGCCGAGGAAGGGTCCAGGCGCCGGGCGCGCGGGCTAAGAGCACGCGCCGCCGATCTGATCGACGGCGGCGAAAAGGCCGCAGAACAGATGGACGAGGCTCTGCGTCTCGCGCGCGTGCTGCCGGCGAGCGGCTGGCCGGCGCGTCTCGCCGCCGGCAACCCGGTCGGCTTAGCCGAGAACTTTCTCGCCCTTGTCCGCCAACAAGTCTATGCACGCGATACCGGCGCCGATGGCCCCTTCGACTTGGAGACCGGCACGCGACCGCCGGTCGACGGCTTGTTGGAATCGGCAACGGCATTGGCCGATGCCTTGGCGACGCTATCCAGGCCCCTCGAAGGACTGCTGAAGGGATTGGTCGCCAGGCTCGCCAACGAAGCCGACGAACTCGACAGTGCCACGCGCGCACGCATTGAAGGCCTGCAACGTTCGATCATGCGCCGCGCCCTGCTGCCGCTGACCGCCTGGCGCGACATGCTGGCCAGCCTTGCAACCGATACGCCGCCCGAATTCGTCGACTGGTTCGCCGTCGAGCGCATCGCCGGTCGCGATGCCGACATCGGCTACCGCCGCCATTGGCTCGACCCGACCCGGCCGCTGGCGGAAGCCGTGTTCGAACCCGCACATGGCGTCGTCATCACCTCAGCGACACTGCGCGACCAGACGGCCGGAGCCAACGAGGCAGGCTGGGCCGGCGCCGAAGCCCGCACCGGTGCGCGGCATCTGCCGGTCAACCTGACCGAGGCCGCACATGCCTCGCCCTTCGACTACGTCGCCAACACCCAGGTGCTGGTGGTCGGTGACGTCGGCCGCAACGACCCAGACCAGATCGCTGCCGCTTACCGGGAGCTGTTCATCGCCGCCGGCGGCGGTGCGTTGGGACTGTTCACCGCAATCCAGCGACTGCGCGCCGTCTTCGAACGCATCGCCGGGCCGCTTGAGGACGCCGGCCTGCCATTGCTCGCCCAGCACGTCGATGCCATGGACACCGGCACCCTGATCGACATATTTCGCGCCGAGGAGGACGCCTGCCTGCTCGGCACCGACGCTGTTCGGGACGGGGTCGACGTGCCCGGCCGCTCGCTCCGCCTGATCGTCTTCGACCGCGTGCCGTGGCCGCGCCCGACGCTGATCCACAAGGCGCGCAAGCAGGCCTTCGGCGGGGCCGAATACGACACCATGCTGGCCAGGCTCAGGCTCAAGCAAGCATACGGCCGGCTGCTCCGGCGATCGACCGACAAGGGCGTATTCGTGCTGTTAGACCGGGCCATGCCGTCCAGGCTGAAAACCGCCTTCCCCGACGGCGTCGAACCGACCCGCCTGGGGCTGGCGGAAGCGTTGGCGCACATCCGGGCCTTCCTGCAGCCCGACGCCGGGTGATTTCGAGACCGTGGCGCCTATTCAGGCGCAAACGCGTGGAGCAGGAAACCGACCGCCGACACGGCGGCTGCGCCCCACAGCAACTTCGGGTCGTAGGGCGGAATATCCAGCACGCTGCCGACGGCGTCGGCGACGCCGCATTGGAGTGTAGTCGAGTAGAAGCATTCGCTCGCCTGCTTGACGTTGTCGCCGAGCATCTGATGGAAGAACAAGAACCACCAGCCTACGGCACCGACGAAACCGGCGACCCCGGTGGTCATCAGGACTCTTCCGGACATGCGGATCATTTGTGGCTCAACTCCTCAGCGGACATTCAAATATGGCGTCGCGAACAGTAGCGACACGGTGGCGACGGCCAGCGCCGTCGAAAACAGGATCGCCGACGACGACCGCTGCACGAACGTGCCGTAGTTCTGCGCCAGCACGAAACAATTGGCACCGGCCGGCAGGGCCGCCAGCACGACGGCGATGGCAGCGGCGCGCGGCGCCAGATCGACGACGCCGAAGGCGATTACCGCGACAATCAACGGATAAAGCAGCAATTTAAAGGCAACCATGGCGCTGACCTCGGCAATCCCTTCCGAGACCGGCTTGCCGACCAGAAAGAGGCCGAGCGCGAACAAAGCACAGGGACCGGCCGCCGCGCCCAGCACGGAGCAGAAATTGGCGAACGGCGTCGGCAGCGGCAATCCACCCAGCGACCACGCGATGCCGACGGCTGGAGCGGCGATCATCGGGTTGAGCGCAACTGCACGCATGATCCTGGCGGCGCGCTCGATCGGGCGGCCGCTCGCCTGCAAGTCACCCTCGATCAGAATCAATACCGCCGGCACCCAGATCAGGCCCTGCAGCGCGGTGGCGACGATGCTCAGCACCTGGCCTTCCTCACCGAAGGCGATCAGCGCCAGCGGAATGCCCATGTAACCGGTGTTGCCGAACACCGCTGCCATTCCGAACAAGGCGCCTTCGGCCTGGCGATGGCGGAACATCAGGCGCGAAACGACGTAGGCGAGCGCGAAAGCAACAATACCGCCGCCGAGATAGGCGCCCAGGAACGGCATGTTGAAGATGGTCTCCGGCTTAACCCGGGCCATGGCGTAGAACAACAGCACCGGCAGCGCCACGTAATAGACGAAGGCATTGAGTGCTTCCGAGCTGGCCTCGCCCAGCAATCGGCGGCGACCGACCAGATAACCCGCCAGGATGATGGCGAAGATCGGCAGCACGACATCGACGATGGGAGCCAGTTGGGCCATTTCGCGGGCAAACTCCAGCGGCTGGACGGTTTGGGACGCGCTATTTAAGCTGCCGGACCGGAACCCGCAAGCAAACCGGCCATTTCAGGGGGAAATCATGACGCTCGACGGCAGCACTATCGGGATAATCGGGCTCGGCATGATGGGCCGGCCGATGGCCAGAAACCTGCACCGCGCCAGTGCCAGAG
>JAYOXJ010000291.1:0-4646 GCA_038152725.1 Rhodospirillaceae bacterium | reverse complement strand
CGCCTGGCCATGCCCGGCGACGGCAGCCCGAGCCGGAGCATGCCGAGCGCGGCGACCATGCGCCGCACATGCGCCGACCACAGCGCCGCGGCGCGGCCGTCGGACATGTCGGTGGCGGGCCGGTCCTCGATCGCGGTCAGCGGGCGGTGACGGACGTTGCTGTCGCGCTCCAGGCGGTGGCGGGCGTCGTCGTGCGAGGCGTGGAAGTCGCCCTGCCAAAGATAGCGCGCCGTCCATGCGATGGCGGCGGCGAAAAGCGCGAGCGCGGCGAGGTGCAGCCAGAACGGCAGTTTCGGCAACAGATCGAGGAGTGCTGCGCTGACGAAAAGAGAGACCGCCGCCAGCAGCGGCACCAGGCGCGGCCAGAGGCTTTCCCATAAAAGCGCCAGGCGGGCGAGGCCCAGCAGCATGGCGAGCTTGGCGGCGAGCCCACGTCCCAAACGGGCGTCGGGCCCGTTCGCGTCGTTAGGGTTGGCGGGCGCGCCCGGTTGCGTCATCCGCTACTCCGTCCGAGCCGCGCCGGGCGCTCGTCGGCCAGCCATGGCGGCAGGCTCTCCAACGCCAGCATGTCGGCAACCGTGAACCGTTTCCTGATCACCGCGTAACCGTCTCCATCGACCATCACCTCGGGCACCAGCGGGCGGGTGTTGTAGGTGGACGACATCACCGCGCCGTAGGCGCCGGCCGAACGCACCGCCAACAGGTCGTCGGCCGCGAGCGGCGGCAGCGACCGGTCCTTGGCGATGAAATCGCCGGATTCACATATGGGTCCGACCACGTCCATCGGCAACAAGTCTACACCAGCCTTGGGCTCGGTGACGGGCACGATTTCGTGATGAGCGCCGTAGAGGGTCGGGCGGATCAGGTCGTTCATGGCGGCGTCGACGACGCAGAAACGCTTGGCCACGCCTTCCTTGATGAACACCACGCGCGTCACCAGGATGCCGGCATTGCCGGCGATCAGCCGGCCCGGCTCGAAAGTGAGGCGGCAGCCCAGGTGGCCGACGGTCTCGGCCACCATGGCGCCGTATTCGGCTGGCGTCGGCGGCACCGTATTGGCCTTGGGATTGCCGTAGATGATGCCGAGCCCGCCGCCCATGTCGAGTTCGCGGATGTCGTGGCCTCGCTGGCGCAACTCGCCGACGAAATCGGCCATGCGCTTGTACGCCTCGCGGTAGGGAGCGAGGTCGGTCAACTGCGAGCCGATATGCATGGCGACGCCGACGACGTCGAGGCCCGGGAGCGACGCGGCGCGCGCATAGGCGTCGGCGGCGAGGTCGATATCGATGCCGAACTTGTCTTCCTTGCGTCCGGTCGAGATCTTCTCGTGCGTCTTGGCATCGACGTTCGGGTTGACGCGGATGGCGACGTGCGCGGTCTTGCCGGTGGCGCCGGCGGCGGCGCTCAGGATGTCGAGTTCGGGGATGCTCTCCACGTTGATGCGGCTGACGCCGGCGGCGAGCGCGCGTTCCAGTTCGTCGCGGGTCTTGCCGACGCCGGAGAAGACGATGCGCGCGGGCGCCACGCCGGCGGCCAGTGCACGCTCCATCTCGCCGACGGAAACCACGTCGGCGCCGGAACCGAGGCGCGCCAGGGTCGCCAGTACGGCGATGTTGGAGTTGGCCTTGACCGCGTAGCAGATGGCGGCGTCGAGGCCGGAAAGGGCATCGGCGAAGGCCTTGTAGTGGCGCTCGAGCGTCGCCGTCGAATAGCAGTAGAACGGCGTGCCGACGGCTTCCGCGATGGCCGCGACCGGCACGTCCTCGGCATGGAGCTGGCCGTTTTTGTAGTTGAAATGGTCCAAAGCGATCTTTCCGGGATCCAGGTTCGTTCGAAATGTCGATTTGCCGCCACGCTTGCCGGTCCGCCCGCCTGCCACGCGGGCCGTCCGTATCCAATAAGGAGATTACGACGGATCGGCCGCCGGCAAAATCAATTTCGCCGGCATCCTCCGCGCCGACCCCGCCCGAAACCGATAGCTCGGCCTTATTCCTTGGGCGGTTTGTAGCTCTGCGGATTTGGATACTGATAGATGCCGCTCGGCGCCGGCTCGGCATCCGACCCGGAGGCGGGCTTTTCCGGCTGCGGCACCCCCGTCAGCGGCGGCAGCGACTCCGGATACTGTCGCGGATACCTCGATTCCTTGGGAAACTTCGGCGTCGACTTGACGCCGCAGCCAACCAAAAGCGTGCCGGCGAGTGCCGCCAGCAACACCACGCGCGAGACCGACCGGAACGTTCTCGTCTTGCCCATGGCCGTCAACATAGCGCGCCCTTACCGCTCGCGGAACCGTTCAATCGAGAAACCGCCGGCGCGCCTCGGTCGCCCGCGCGCGCACCCCTTCCGGCGCGGCGCCGCCGAACGAGGTACGGCCGGCAAGCGCGCTCTCGACCGTGAGCACGCGGAAGACGTCGTCGGTGATCTTGGCCTCGACCGTCTGCATCTCGGCCAGCGATAGCTCGGCCAGATCGCAGCCCTTGCCCTCGGCCATCTTGACCAGGCTGCCGGTGACGTGATGCGCCTGGCGGAACGGCATGCCGAGCACCTTGACCAGCCAGTCGGCCAGGTCGGTGGCGGTGGCGAAGCCGCGCCCAGCGTCGGCGGCCATGCGCGCCCGGTTGAAGGTGGAATCGCGCAGCATCCCGGTCATCGCGGCGAGCGAGAGCTTGATGGTGTCGAACACTTCGAACACCGGCTCCTTGTCCTCCTGCATGTCCTTGCCGTAGGTCATGGCGAGGCCCTTCATGACGATCAGGAGCCCGTTCAAGGCGCCGATGACACGCCCCGTTTTCGCGCGCACCAGTTCGGCGGCGTCGGGGTTGCGCTTCTGCGGCATGATCGAACTGCCGGTCGAGAACGCGTCACCCAGCCGCACGTAAGCGAACTGCTGCGCGCTCCAGATCACGTATTCCTCGGCCAGGCGCGAGAGGTGCATCGAGAGGATCGCGGCGAAACTCAGGAACTCGAGCGCGAAGTCGCGGTCGGCGACGGCGTCCATGGAATTGGCCATCGGCCCATCGAAGCCGAGCGCAGCAGCGGTCATATGGCGATCGATCGGGAACGATGTGCCGGCCAGCGCGGCGGCGCCCAGGGGGCTCTCGTTCATGCGCTTGCGGCAATCGGCGGCGCGCGAGCGGTCGCGGCCGACCATTTCGGCGTAGGCGAGCAGATGGTGGCCGAGCGTCACCGGCTGCGCCGACTGCAGATGCGTGAAACCAGGCATGATGGCGTCGGCGTGTGCTTCCGCGACATCGATCAGCGCGCGCTGCAGGTCCTTCATGTCGCCGTCGAGTTCGTCCAAGGCATCGCGCACCCAAAGCCGGAAATCGGTGGCGACCTGGTCGTTCCGGGAGCGCGCCGTGTGCAGCCGACCCGCCGGCGCGCCGATCAGCTCGGAGAGGCGCGATTCGACGTTCATGTGAATGTCTTCGAGCGCGCGGCTGAACGGAAAATCACCGGCCTCGATCTCGGCCTTGACCGTATCCAGCCCGGCGACGATGGCGTCGGCGTCGGCTTCCTGGATAATGCCTTGCTTGGCGAGCATGCGGGCGTGCGCCTGCGAGGCGCGGATGTCCTGGGCGTACATGCGCTTGTCGAAGTCGATCGACGCGTTGATCGCCTCCATGACGGCGTCGGGACCGCCCGAGAAACGGCCGCCCCACATGGCGCTGGCATCGCCGGAAGTTTTCGTTTTATCGTCGCTCATCGTTCCCGCCCGCGAAATTGGGCCCCCTCGCCAAATCTGCCCCAAGGGGGCCTCGATCGGAGTGCCATCCTATATGTCCAAGCCAGGCTTAAGTACAGGAAAAATCGTCACTTTCCTATTGGCCGCGGGCGCCGTGGCGGGGCTTGCGCTGATGCTGACGCAGAATTTCGCCGGGCTCTTCGCCGGCAAGGCGAACGCCGCCTGCACGCCGCCCGCCGGCCTCTTCAAGGCCTACAAGGCGGCCGATGGCGGCGCCCAGGTTCCGGCCCTGCCCATCGTCGGCGTCGATGGCAGGGAGCGCCCGCTTTCCGAATGGAAGGGCAAGGGCGTAGTGCTGAATTTCTGGGCCACCTGGTGCGCGCCCTGCGTCAAGGAAATGCCGGCGCTCGACCGCCTGCACAACATCCTCGCAGCGGACGGCATCGACGTGCTCGCCGTCTCCGAGGACCGAGAGGGTCTGCCCGTCGCCAAGAAATTCCACGAGGCCAACAAGCTGCAATCGCTCGCCGTGATGACCGACCCCAAGGGCGCGCTGTTGCGCGGCTTCAAGGGCCAGGGCCTGCCGACCACCGTGCTGATCGACAAACAGGGCCGCGAGGTCGGCCGCGTCACGGGTGCGGCGGAATGGGACACTCCGGAGACCGTCGGGTTTTTGAAGAAGTGCTTGGGGAAGTAGGCGGGTGATGCGCCCGCCCGGCCGCTAGGACCCGCCGCCGCGGCCGCGCACCATCTTGCGAAGCTCCGACAGTTCGCGTTCGAGCAGGTCGATCTTGCTCTCGATGACGAGCGCGTCGTGGTGAATCTCCTCGACCGTCTCGCGATGCTGCGCCTGCATGGAATCGACGATGACGCCGATGAACAGGTTGATGATGGCGAAGCTGGTAATCAGGATGAACGGGATGAAGAACGCCCAGGCGTAGGGGTGCTTCTCCATCACCGG
>JAYOXJ010000290.1:0-4674 GCA_038152725.1 Rhodospirillaceae bacterium | reverse complement strand
GTCGGTGGTCTTGCGCACGTCGGCCGGCAAGTCCGCCATTTCGGCAATGCCGCCGGCGTTATCGGTCACCGGGCCGAAGGCGTCGAGCGCCACCACCATGCCGGCAAGCGCCAGCATCGTCGTCGCCGCCATGGAGACGCCGAACAGGCCGGCCTGCATGTAGGAGACGATGATACCCGCACAGATCACGATCACCGGCAGTGCCGTCGCTTCCATGGAAACGGCGATACCCTGGATGATGTTGGTGGCATGGCCGGTTTCGGACGCGGCCGCGACACTCTTCACCGGGCGGTAGTCGGTGCCGGTGTAGTACTCGGTGATCCAGACGATCAGGCCGGTGACGACAAGGCCGGTCAGGGCGCAGACGAACAGAGCCATGCCGGTGATCTTCTTGGCGCCCATGGCAACCGCCACGTCGAAGCCGATGAACTTGTAAATCACGACGCCGATCAGCACGCCCGAGATCACGGCGCTGGCGATGAAGCCCCTGTAAAGCGCGCCCATGATCGAGTTGTTGGCCGGAAGCCGGACGAACCAAGTGGCGGCAACGGACGCGATGATGCAAACGCCGCCGATCAACAGCGGCAACAGCATCATCTGTTCCTGGGCGGCGCCGGTGAAGTAGATGGCGCCGAGCAGCATGGTGCCGACCACGGTGACCGCATAGGTTTCGAACAGGTCGGCGGCCATGCCGGCACAATCACCGACGTTGTCACCAACGTTGTCGGCAATGACGCCGGCGTTACGCGGATCGTCTTCCGGAATGCCGGCTTCGATCTTGCCGACCAGGTCGGAACCGACGTCCGCACCCTTGGTGAAGATGCCGCCGCCGAGACGGGCGAAGATCGAAATCAGCGAGGCGCCGAAGCCGAGCGCGACGAGCGCTTCGAGAATGTGGCGCATGCCCGCGACGCTGTTGGCGTCGAGCATACCGCGCAGAACGGTGTAGTAACCGGCGAGGCCGAGGAGCGCGAGGCCGACCACCAGCATGCCGGTGATGGCACCGGACTTGAAGGCGATATCGAGACCGCCGGCAAGGCCCTGGCTGCGGGAGGCTTCGGCGGTACGCACGTTGGCGCGCACCGAGACGTTCATACCGACATAGCCGGCAACGCCCGAGAGCACCGCGCCGATGGCGTAACCGACGGCGACGAGAAGCCCGAGCTTGAGGCCGAGCAGCACGCCGATGACCACGCCGACGACGGCGATGGCGGTATACTGGCGGTTGAGGTAGGCGGCCGCACCTTCCTGAATGGCGCCCGCGATCTCCTGCATCCTCTCGTTACCAGCCGGCGCGGCGAGCACCGAACGGATAGCGTAAAGGCCGTAAAGCAGCGCGATGGCGCCACAAGCAATGACTAACAAGTACAAGTTCATGTTGGGAAAACCCTTTGCCTAGAGTGCTGGCCCGACCACGCGGCGTATTCGCTGTTCCTCCCCCGTGTCCGTCCAAAAACACGTTCCGACCCGGTTCGTTGAGATGCCCTGGTCGAAAATCGGCAGGAAGTTGCCAGAATCCATCCGCGATTGCAACCAGGGTTCTGGTTCGCCCGAAAATGCGGAAAAGCGCAGAAAAGTGCCCTAACTGGCGGGGGTGTCGATGACCGATTGCACCAGCACGTCTTTGATGTAGCCCGCACCGAACAACCGGTCTCCAATGACCTGGAGGCGCTGCTTCAAAATCAGCACGTCGATGCGCTCCTTATCTTTCAGCAGCCTGGGCATGAAGGCATGCAGGTCGCGGACGAATGCGTCGCTGATCTTGGGCATGCGGTGTTTCAGGAAAATCGCGTTTTCCTGCCCCTCGGTTTCGAGCTTGATCTGGATCCATGATCGGGTCCATATCGATGAAGATGGTCTGGACCTCGGGCTTCTTCGGTGCCTCCTTTGCAGCGGTTTCCTTGGGCGCGAACGGTCCGATACCGAGCCATTTGAGCGCCGCCACGGCTCCACCCGCGAGGATGAAAAGCGCGGCAAGGACAACCATGATCTTCTTCACGAGTTCGCCTCCCGACGGGTTTGGAGTGAGGTTATCACGGCTGACCAGCGCTTAGAAATGCCGATATCCTTGTCGTCCGACGGGCACGATCTGCCGATCGGCGTCAAACACCCGGACTTCCGGACCGCCCGAACTGGCTTCCCCGACGATCCCAATCCGGGTGGCCTTCGTGCCACTGGAATTCGCCAGTTCCAAAATCGCATCCTTCGCTTTCGGCGGCGCGGAAAAGGCAAGCTCGTAGTCATCGCCGCCGGCGAATACCGAATCCCAAAGCGTCTGATTTCCGTCGAGTGCGCTCTTCAGGGCGACGGAAAGCGGTATGTCGTCTCGATCGATCACGATATTCACGCCCGATTCGCGGGCGATGTGGCCAAGGTCCTGGACCAGGCCGTCGGAAACGTCGATCGCCGCCGTCGCCAGCCCGGCCAGGCCGGCACCCAAGGTGGAGCGCGCCGTGGGCAACCGGTAACGGCCGATCAGATATCCGCCGACGGTCTTGTCACTTGGCGTAAGTTCGCCGCGCAAGACACGCAGGCCCAGTGCCGCATCGCCAATCGTGCCGCTGACATAGACATCGTCGCCGACCTTCGCACCACCTCTCGGCAGCGCCATCCGAGAACGAACTTCGCCGATGGCCGTGAGCGTCAAGACCATCGGGCCCGGCGTCGAGACCGTATCGCCACCGACGAGCGTCACGCCGGCCGCCGCCTGCGCCTGGGCGAGACCGGACGCGAACGCGGCGATCCAGTTCTCGTCCATATCCTTGGGCCAGGCGGTGGCGATCGTATAGACGGCCGGCTTAGCCCCCATCGCCGCCAGGTCAGATAAATTCACGGCCAGCAGCTTAGCGGCAACTGTCGCGGGCGGGTCATCCGGCAGGAAATGAACGCCGGCGACCATGCAATCCGTCGTGATGACCGCTTCGCAGCCGTCGGCCGGCCGCCAGACCGCCGCGTCGTTGCCGAGGCCGTACGCACCCGGGGCCGCTTCACTCAGTGGTGCGAAATAGCGGCGAATGATGTCGAACTCGGAGCCAAGCGCCACGGCCGTGGTCCCTCAACTTTGCGGCGCCGTCGCCGCTCCCTCGCCCCGGCACTCCCGGCCCAAAGCGTCCGCGATGGCGTGGACCAGCCGCGGCTGGTTCTCGGTGAAAAACGCATTGGCGATGGCGACATAGTCGGAGACGATCGCGCCGGTCGGAGTCTGGTGGGCATGCATCAACTCGAAAGCGGCCGCCCGCAGGATCGCCTTGGCGAGCGTCTCCAACTGTTCGAATGCCGGTGCGGCCCCTTCGAGATGCGCCATGATCGCGCTATCCAGGCTGTCGCTATGCTCCTGCACACCGCGCACCACGGCGCGAAGCACGCGGCGATCCGGCGGCGGAAGATTGGGGATTTCAGCGTCGGCCTCGGCCAGTTCGGAAGCCAATTCGGCCAGAAACGACGGCCAGCGGGTATCCTTGTAGGTGCGCAGTACTTCCTCGGCGTCCGATCCGGCCACTTCGATTTCGTAGAGCGCCTGCACCGCCGCCAAGCGCGCCGCGCTGTTGGCGTTGCGGCTGATTCCGGGTGAGCTCATCGCTGAACCAGCCGGAAATGGCGCTGGACGTCGATCATCCGAAGACAGGCCTGGGCCGCCTCGCCGCCTTTGTTCTTGCGATTGACGTCGGCGCGTACGCGGGCCTGCTCGCCGTTTTCGCAGGTCAGGATGCCGAACCCGAGCGCAACATTGTAGTCGGTCGTCAGGTCCATCAGCGCACGGCTCGACTCGCTGCATACATAGTCGTAGTGGCTGGTCTCGCCGCGAATGACGCAGCCGAGCGCAATGAACCCGGCGTAGCTGCGCGAGCTGGAATGGATTTCCATGGACCTGAGCGCCATGCGGATCGCCGCCGGCACCTCGAACACACCCGGCACCGCGAGGCGCTCGTGCTCGTAACCGGCGGCGTCGAGCGCCTTGATCGCGCCGTCCGCGAGCTGGTCGGCGATTTCGGTGTAGAACCGAGCCTCGACGATCAAAATGGTCGGTTTCGTGGTCATGACTTGCTTCCAGCGCCGCCGTCGGCCGAAATCGCCTGCTGTCCGACCACCCGAAGCCCGTAGCCTTCGAGGCCGATGATCGTACGCTGCGGCGCGTTGCTGAGCAGCACCATCTCGCGGATGCCGAGATCGAGCAGTATCTGTGCGCCGACACCGTAATCGCGCAGCGCCCGCTCCTGCCCGCCCAAAGGTGCCGCAGGCGCGCAGGGATGGCCCATGCGCTGGCGCAGGCGGTCTGAGAGGGCCGTCGGGTGCGGTTCACGGATCAGCACGACGACGCCGCGTTCCATGGCGCCGATCATGTCCATGGCCGCATGCAACTGCCCGGAGCGTGACGAATCACCGTCGGCCAGTACGTCCTCGAGCACATTAAGTGCGTGCATTCGTACGGGCACCGGCTGATCGCCGGAAATGTCGCCCTTCACCAACGCAATGTGCTCGGCGTAGGCGACGCGATTGGTATAGACGTACATCTTGAATTCACCGCCATGCCGGCTGGTGAATTTGGATTCCAAGGACCGCTCGATGATGCGGTCGTTCTTCAGCCGGTAGGCGATGAGATCGGCGATGGTGCCGATCTTGAGGCCGTGATGCTGCGCGAACTTCACCAGATCGGGCAGCCGCGCCATGGTGCCG
>JAYOXJ010000289.1:0-4687 GCA_038152725.1 Rhodospirillaceae bacterium | reverse complement strand
CACGAGAACCACACGCCGACGGGTGCTTTCAAGGTGCGTGGCGGCCTGGTCTACATGACCAAGCTGAAAGAGACCGAACCCGATTGCCCCGGCGTCATTTCGGCGACGCGCGGCAACCACGGCCAGTCGGTGGCGCGCGCCGCAAGCGCGGTCGGCCTCAGATCGGTGATCGTCGTCCCGCATGGCAACAATCCCGAAAAGAACGCGGCGATGAAGGCCTTCGGCGCCGAGTTGATCGAGCACGGCCAGGACTTCCAGGAAGCGCTCGAGTTCACCATCAAGCTGGCGGAAGAACGCGGCCTGCATCTGGTGCCGGTGTTCCATCCCTGGCTGTTGATGGGGGTCGGCACCTACGCGTTGGAACTCCTCGATGAACACGGCGATCTCGATACCGTCTATGCACCCATCGGCATGGGGTCTGGCATCTGCGGCCTGATCACGGCGCGCGACCTGTTGGGCCTCAAGACCAAGCTGGTCGGGGTCGTCGCCGAGAACGCGCCGGCCTATGCTCTGAGCTTCGAAGCCGGCAAGCCGATCCCGACCAACACCGCCGATACGATTGCGGATGGCGTCGCCTGCCGCTCGCCCGACGCGGGTGCGGTGAAGATCATCTGCGAGGGCGCCGAACGGGTGGTGAAGATCGCCGAGGACGAATTCCTCGACGCCATGGCCGCCTATTTCGTCGACACCCACAATGCCTGCGAAAGCGCCGCCGCCGGGCCGCTGGCGGCGCTCATGAAGGAGAAGGGCGCCATGGCCGGCAAGAAGGTCGGGCTGATCCTGTCGGGCGGCAATTCGGACCGGGTGCTTTTCCAAAAGGCGCTGGCGCGCGATATTAGCTGAACAGCAGGGGGGACGCGCCATGACCGAGGAAATCTTCCGCCGGGACGCATATGCCAGGGAGGCCGACGCCACCGTTGTGGCCGCCGGTACCGACGGCATCGAGCTCGGCCGCACCATCTTCTATCCGGAAGGCGGCGGGCAGCCGGGCGACACCGGCAGGCTCACTACCGCCGATGGCCGCGAGGTGGCGATCATCGACACCCGCAAGGACAAGGACGCCGGGCGGCATCTGCACATTCCGGCCGAGGGCGCGCCGATGCTGCAGGCCGGAGAGCAAGTGCACATGACGATCGATTGGGAGCGCCGCCACAAGCTGATGCGCATGCACACCACGCTGCACCTGATCTGCGCCGTGGTCGACGCCGAGATCACCGGCTGCCAGATCGGCACCGAGAAGAGCCGCATCGACCTCAACACCGAGGGCAAGCCCGACAAGGACGAAATCCAGGCGGCGCTCGACCGGCTCGTCGCCGCCGACCATCCGACCGGCGCCAAGTGGATCACCGATGCCGAACTCGCCGCCCAGCCCGATTTGGTGAAGACCATGTCTGTGCAGCCGCCGACGGGGGCGGGCACGGTAAGGCTGATGGAAATCGAGGGCATCGATCTGCAACCCTGCGGCGGCACCCACGTCGCACGCACCGGCGAGATCGGCCGGCTCCGCGTCGGCAAGATCGAGAACAAGGGCAAGCAAAACCGCCGCGTCAACGTGCATCTGGAGGACTAATGACCAACGCATACAAGATCGCCGTCATTCCCGGCGACGGCATCGGCAACGAGGTGATGCCGGAGGCGCTCAAGGTGCTGGACGCCATCGCGGCCAAGCACGACCTCGCCTTCACCTACGACAACAAGGACTGGAGCTGCGAGCGCTTCCACAAGCTGGGCGCGATGATGCCGAAGGACGGCCTCGCCAAGATCCGCAACCACGACGCCATCCTCCTGGGTGCCGTCGGCTTTCCCGGCGTGCCCGATCACGTCTCGCTCTGGGGCCTCTTGATTCCGATCCGGCGCGAGTTCCGCCAGTATGTCAATTTGCGCCCGGTGCGGCTGTTCGAGGGCATGCCGTGCCCGCTCGCCGGCCGCAAGCCCGGCGACATCGACATGCTGATCGTGCGCGAAAACAACGAGGGCGAATATTCCGCCATCGGCGGCCGCCAGTTCGAGGGCACGGCGCACGAGATGGTCGTGCAGCAGTCGATCTTCACCAAGTTCGGCACCGAGCGGATCATGCGTTACGCCTTCGAACAGGCCAAACTGCGCCCGAAGAAGCACGTCACCTCGGCGACCAAGTCGAACGGCATCAGCCACTCCATGCCCTATTGGGACGAGCGCTTCGAGGCGGTGGCGGCCGAGTATCCGGGCATCAAGACCGACAAGTTCCACATCGACATCCTGACCGCGCATTTCGTCAGAAACCCGCATTGGTTCGACGTGGTCGTCGGTTCGAATTTGTTCGGCGACATTCTCTCCGATCTCGGCCCGGCGGTGACCGGTACCATCGGCATCGCGCCCGGCGGCAACATCAACCCGGAGCGCGATTTCCCGTCGATGTTCGAACCCGTGCACGGCTCGGCGCCGGATATCGCGGGCAAGGGCATCTGCAACCCGATCGGCGAAATCTGGTCGGCGGCGATGATGCTGGACCACCTGGGCCACGCCGATGCGGCAGCCGACATCGTCACCGCCATCGAGCGCGTCATCCGCGACTCCGACGTCAAGACCCCCGACATGGGGGGAAGCGCATCGACATCGGAACTGGGCGACGCCATCGTGGCCGCGCTCTGAGATGGATATCCAACTCTATCAGGTCGACGCCTTCGCCGAACGTGCCTTTGCCGGCAACCCGGCGGCGGTCTGTCCGCTCGATCGGCCGCTCGACGCCGGCGTCATGCAGAAGATCGCGCTCGAGAACAATCTCTCGGAGACCGCCTTCGTGGTGCCGCGTGCGGGCGCGGGCGAATACGATCTCCGTTGGTTCACGCCGGGCGCCGAGGTCGATCTTTGCGGCCATGCGACGTTGGCGTCCGCCTGGGTGCTGTTCAACCGCCAGGGCGAGCAGGCCGACAAAGTGAGCTTCCACACGCGCTCCGGCGTGCTCAATGTGTCGCGCCGCGCCGACGGCATGCTGGTGATGGATTTTCCGGCATTGCCGGCGAAGGAAGTGCCGCTGCCCGAAGGATTCGTCGAAGCCATCGGCAAGAACCCGGTCAAGTACCTGCGCGCGGTAAAGAACGCGATCGCCGAGCTCGCCCCGCGCTGCCTGATCGTCACCGCGCCGGGCGACGGTTGCGACTGCGCGTCGCGTTACTTCGCGCCGCAGGTCGGCGTCAACGAGGACCCGGTCACCGGCTCGGCGCATTGCACCATCGTGCCTTATTGGGCGAAGCGGCTGGGCAAGACCGAGATCCATGCCCGCCAGGTCTCGGCCCGGGGCGGCGATCTCTATTGCCGCGATCTCGGCGCGCGCACCGAAATCGCCGGCAGCGCGGTGCTGGTGATATCCGGCACCCTGACGCTGCCATGACGGCGCCCGGCGGGTTCGACGATTTCGTCGTTCGCGCCGCCGAGGGAGCGGACGACATGGAGCGCGTCCGCGAGTTGTTTCGCGAATACCAGCAATGGCTCGGCGTCGATCTCTGTTTTCAGGATTTCGATGCCGAACTGGCCGGGCTGCCGGGCGCCTACGCACCGCCGCAGGGCCGGCTCTACCTCGTCAGCGAGGGCGCCAGCGGCGACCTGGTCGGCTGCGTCGCGTTGCGGCCGCTACGGCCCGAGCTCTGCTAAATGAAACGGCTCTACGTGCGCGACAATTCACGCATCGGCCAAATCTGCAACAAGGGGCCGCGCATTTCCGATGCGCTCATGCAGGCCTGGTACCAGCAGCCGATGACCGCCGACTATCTCCACGACTTGGATGCGCGTGGCGACATCAAGAGCGATTACCGGCGCACGCCGGCGCAGCAGGTCGAGGACCGCCGCTTTATCACCATCGTCAATGCCGCGCTCGGCACCACCGACGTTTCCGGCATCCTGGTGATCAAGGGCACCATCAGCATGGGCGGCGGCGCCGTCACCAAACTGCCGTTCTCCAGCGTCAACGGCTGCGACGAACTTCAGGAAGACAAATCCAAGCAAAAGCATTGATTCGCGTGGGTTAGCCGGTCGAGGCCCGACGGACGCTCGCGGTTGCACGGTCGTTTGTGCCGAAAAACCTATATTTTTCAATAACTAGTGTGGATTTTCACAAAAAAGCACTATACTTGGTGTTGTGCGCCCCTTATTTTTTACCAAGCCTGGACTAGAAACTGGACCCAATAGGTTCGAGGGGGGGCGCAGACGTGGCGCAACGAATGCGACAAAAATTCACCATTGCCGCCCTGGCCTTGAGCCTGACCATGGGGCTCGGCGGCTGCGGCTTGATGAAGGGCCAGATCTTCAACGATTCTTTCTGGGCCGGCTCGCCGTTCCAGGAGAACAATTCGGCCGAACTCGGCATCGCCGAGATGGCCAAGGGCAACTACATCACCGCCGAGGCCAACTTCAAACAGGCGCTCAAGGTCAACCCGCGCGACATCGACGCGCTGCTGGGTTCCGGCATCCTCTATCAGAACACCGGTCAGCTGACCAAGGCGCGCGAGATGTACGAGGCCGTGCTGGCGCTCAGGCCGGACGAGTCGAAACAGTTCGTGGTGTGGAGTTCGATCACCACCAAGCCGGCGTCGCAGATTGCCAGCGTGAACCTTTCGCTCCTGGAGAGCGGCGGTGTGACGCCGGCGATGGCGAGCGGGCAGGGGCCGGGCGCGCCGGGACAGCCGGCGATGGGTGTGGCACCGGTCAGCGG
>JAYOXJ010000288.1:0-4713 GCA_038152725.1 Rhodospirillaceae bacterium | reverse complement strand
GGCTGTATCCGGCTGCTTCCGCGCCTTCGCGAACGGCATCGACGCAGGCCTTGTCGAACGGCGTCGGCGAGAAATGCCAGAAGTCGACGACATCGACGCTGAGCCCGCCGCGCTCGGCGACGCCGGCCGAGAACGCCTTCAAATCGTTCATCATGGCGGTCAGCGTATCCTCGTCGGGATGGCGGAAATCGACGGTCAGGAACACCTGGCCGGGGATCACGTTGCGCGAGTTGGGCCGTACTTGCATGTGGCCCACGGTGGCGCAGGCGTGCGGCGCATGCGCGTGGCCGATGCGGTTGACCTCGCCGACGATCAACGACGCGCCGACCAGCGCGTCCTTGCGCCTCGGCATCGGGGTCGGGCCGGCATGGCTTTCGACACCGGTGACGGTGATTTCGAACCAGCGCTGCCCCTGCGCCGCGGTGACGACACCGATGGTCTTCTCTTCCGCTTCCAGGATCGGGCCTTGTTCAATGTGCAGTTCGAAATAGGCGCCGACCTCGCGCGCACCGGGCTTTTCGGTGCCGGCGTAGCCGATGCGGCGGAGTTCGTCGCCGAACGCGGCGCCGTCGATGTCGGTTTTAGCGAGCACGTCGTCGAGTTCGAAAATGCCGGCGAACACGCCGGACCCCATCATCGCAGGCGAGAAACGGGAGCCTTCCTCGTTGGTCCAGCACACAACCTCGATCGGCGCCTCTGTCTCGACGCCGTGATCGTTGAGCGCACGCACCACTTCCAGGCCGGCGAGCACGCCGAGCACGCCGTCGAAACGACCGCCGGTCGGCTGGGTGTCGAGATGGCTGCCGGTCATGATCGCCGGCTTCGATGGATCGCGGCCCGGCCGTCGGGCGAACACGTTGCCGACCGCGTCGACGCCGACGGTGCAACCTGCTTCCTCGCACCAACGCACGAACAGATCTCGCGCCTGGCGGTCGAGGTCGGTCAAGGTCAGCCGACAGTTGCCGCCTTTCTCGGTGGCGCCGATCTTGGCCATTTCCATGAGCGACGCCCAAAGGCGGTCGGAATTGACGGGCAAGTTCGTCGGCATGCGGCGTTCCCCGGAGGTTGTTCTGGCGGTTTGCGTTTCTTGGCGATGCCTGATTGTATCGGAACTTCCGGAAGAGGAAACTACACATGCCGATAAAAGACGAAATCGCCGCCTTCGCCCCCGAATTCCGCGACATCAGGCGCGACATCCACGCCCATCCGGAAACCGCCTTCGAGGAGTTCCGCACAGCCGACATCGTCGCCGAGCGGCTGAAATCGTTCGGTCTCGACGTGCATCGCGGCCTCGCCAAGACCGGCGTCGTCGGCTCGCTTTCGGTCGGCAACTCCAACCGGGCCATCGGGCTGCGTGCCGACATGGACGCGCTCGACATCCACGAGGAAAACACCTTCCAGCACGTCTCCACGCATGACGGCAAGATGCATGCCTGCGGTCACGACGGCCATGCCGCCATGCTGCTTTGCGCGGCGCGTTACCTTTCCGAGACCAAGCGTTTCAACGGCACCGTGCACTTCATTTTCCAGCCGGCCGAGGAGAATGTCGCCGGCGGCCGGGTGATGGTCGAGGACGGCCTGTTCGAGCTGTTTCCGGTCCAAGCGGTCTACGGCATGCACAACCTGCCGGGTATGCCGATCGGGCAGTTCGGCGTGGCGCCCGGGCCGGCGATGGCGTCGGCCGACATGTTCACCATCGAGATTTCCGGCAAAGGCTCGCACGGCGCGCACCCGCACCAGGGCATCGATCCGATAGTCACCGGTGCGGAAATCGTCACCGCTTTTCAGCGCATCGTTTCGCGGACCTTGAACCCGATCGACACCGGCGTCGTCAGCGTGACGCAATTCCATGCCGGACGCGCCATGAACGTGATCCCGCAGACCGCCGTCATCAAGGGTACCTGCCGGGCGCTCAAGCGCGAGGTGCAGGACCAGATTGAGGCCCGCATGGAGCAGATCGTCGCCGGCATCTGCGCCGCGCACGGGCTCTCCCATTCCATCGAGTACGAACGGCGCTATCCGGTACTGATCAATACCGAAACCGAAACCGCCAAGGCGCTAAGCGCCGCCATCGCGGTGGCCGGCGAGGGCAACGTGCATTTCCCGCTGCCGCCGACCATGGGTTCGGAGGACTTCGCATGGATGCTGCAGGACAACCCGGGCTGCTACATCCGCGTCGGCAATGGTCTGGGTGAGGACGGCGGATGTGTGGTGCACAATCCGCGCTACGACTTCAACGACGAAGCCATCGTTTTCGGCGCCAGCTATTGGGCGACTTTAGTTGAGCAGGAGTTCGGCGGCGCCTGAGCGCCGACCGCATCAGGGCTGCGGGCGGGTGAACACCCAGGTGTTGTCGTCGGAGAGGCCGGGCCGGAACTTGTAGCCGCCGTCGGAGAATTTCTTGAGGCCGTCCGGCGTCTCGATCCGCTTCCTGATCATGAACCGCGCCATGGCGCCGCGCGCGCGCTTGGCGAACATGCCGATCACGCGTGATTCGCCATCCTTGAGTTCCTTGAAAACGGGCGTGATCACCGGCGCATTCAGCTTCTTGGCGTCGACCGCCTTGAAATATTCGTTGGATGCCAGGTTGACCACGGTCTTGTCTTTGTGGCCGGCGACGGCGGCGTCGATGGCGCCCGCCAATTGCCCGTTCCAGAAGCCGTAGAGGTCGGTGTTGCCGGGGGCGCGGAATTTGGCGCCCATTTCGAGCCGGTAGGGCTGGATCAGGTCGAGCGGTCGTAGGATGCCGTAGAGGCCGGACAGGATGCGCAGGTGCTCCTGCGCATAGGTCATGTCGTTGGCCGAAAGCGATTTGGCTTCGAGCCCGACGTAGGTATCGCCGTTGAACACCAGCGCCGCCTGTTTGGCGTTGCAAAGATCGAACGGCGTGGTGAAGTCGCGGAAGCGCTGATAGTTCAGCTCGGCCAGCTTGTCGCTCAAGTTCATGGTGCTCGCCAATTGCGCGCGACTCAACTTGCGTGCCGACTTCACCAACTTCTCTGTGCGATCAAGGAACGCCGGTTGCGAATATGCGGCTAGGGCAGAGTCGGTTTCGAAATCGAGTTTTTTCGCTGGCGAGATGAGCGCGAGCATGGCGGCTCCTTGGTCGGTCTTTGGCGCGGTGATTGTACCGAAGGGTTCTAAATTATAGTTAGGAGGCTACGCAACACAACAGGAGCCAGCCATGATTGTCGTCACAGGTCTGAAAAATTGCGACACCTGCCGCAACGCCATGAAATGGTTGAAGGCCGAAGGCATCGATGCCCGCCTGCACGACCTTCGCACCGATGGGCTTGAGGCGGCGGCGCTGGAGCGTTGGGTCGACGCGGTCGGCTGGGAAACTTTGCTAAACCGGCGCGGCACCACATGGCGCGGGCTTTCCGACGCCGACAAGGCCGACGTCGACTCGGCCAAGGCGAAGGCGTTGATGCTCGCCCACCCGGCGCTGATCAAACGCCCGGTGGTCGAGGCGAAGGGCCGCGTGTTGGTCGGCATCGATGCCTTGAGGCAAGCGCTCGGCGGCGATTCATGAAAAAAGGAGGGCCGACAAGCGGCCCTCCCCGGTGGAAGTCTAGGATATCTGAAGGCAGGCTTTTTCAGGTCTTTAAGTTGACCACGCTTCCTTTGTCGAGATCGTCACCCACCAGTTCGTGCAGGATTTTGTCCACGAACTGACGGATGCCGTGCGGCTCGGGCGTCTTCGGGGGCTCGGGAACAACCGAGTCCACTTTCGGCACGTGCGGCACGTCGATCGGCTCGGGACCGAGTTCCGCGACGGGCGATTCGCGGGTCTCGGCTTGTTTGGGCGGGCGGTGGTTCTCACCGAGCCGATGGCGGACACGGTCCTCCAATTCGGCGCGATAGGCACCAACCACCGTTTCCAAACGGGCGTAGTCGATCGTGCCGTCCTTCGCGACGATGCCATCCGCCTTGGCGCCGAAGCGCTCGGTCAGACGACGTTGCAGATCGGCCGGATCGGTGTCACCGGACTCGATCTTGTCACGAATGGCGGCAACGACCTTTTGGGCCGGCCGTTCGTTCGGGGGAGGGTGGGCAAGGTAGGAAGCCACGACCCCATAGACTGTGGGGTCCAGGTTTGCCTGGTCAGACATAACGATCTCCTTCTGTCAGATCGGATATGTACTTGTGTCACGCACGGCACAGACGCTTCTACGCCCGATTCTACCAGCGCTCGCCTCAGATCTACCGGAGATTCACGTAAAAAGCAATGTGGCCCGGTGTGAACCCATATTAACGTCGGGTGGCCAGGGAATCCGCCAAAATACAGAGGATTTCAAACATCATGGTGGCGCCGACCAGGGCCGTGTTGCCGCTCTGATCGAAAGGCGGCGCGACCTCGACCACGTCGCCGCCGACAAGGTTGAGACCCTTGAGGCCGCGCAGCATCTGCTGCGCCTCGAAAGTGGAATAACCGCCGATCTCGGGGGTGCCGGTGCCAGGCGCGTAGACCGGGTCCAGGCCATCGACGTCGAAACTGATGTAGGTCGGACCGTCGCCGGCGATACGCCGGGCCTCGGCGATCACCGCCTCGGTGCCCATGGCGAAGTACTCCTCGATGGTGACCACGCGCATGCCCGACGCGTAGGAGTACTCCCAGTCGTTATCTATGTACATGGAGCCGCGGATGCCGATCTGGATGGTGCGCTTGGGGTCGAGCAGGCCTTCCTCGACGGCGCGGCGGAACGGCGTGCC
>JAYOXJ010000287.1:4342-4713 GCA_038152725.1 Rhodospirillaceae bacterium | reverse complement strand
ATCATATGGAGAAACGTCTTTACTCCGATGCGACGCAAACTTTCGACGAGGTAGAGCGTCAACATCCGTATTCGGTCTGGGCAACCAAGGCGCAGCTGATGGCGGCTTACGCCTATTATCTGGCGAACCGTTACGACGACGCCATATTGGCGCTCGACCGATTCATCCAGTTGCATCCGGCCAACCGCGACGTGGCCTATGCCATGTACCTCAAGGGGCTGAGCTACTACGAGCAGATTTCCGACGTCTCCCGCGACCAGAAGATCACCGAACTGGCCTTGACGTCGTTCAAGGAACTGATTTCCCGGTTTCCGAAGTCGCAGTACGCCCGTGACGCGAAGGTCAAGATCGACCTGACCTACGACCATCTT
>JAYOXJ010000287.1:0-4332 GCA_038152725.1 Rhodospirillaceae bacterium | reverse complement strand
GATGGAGATCGGCCGCTACTACCACACCCAGCATCAATACCTGGCTGCTATCAACCGGTTCCGCAAAGTCGTCGACAACTTCCAAACCACAACCCACGTGCCGGAAGCGTTGCACCGCCTGACCGAGGCCTATCTCGCGCTCGGTATCACCGACGAGGCGCGAAAGACGGCCTCCGTACTCGGTCACAACTTCCCGGGCAGCGAGTGGTACATCGACTCTTACGAAATGCTGGAAAAAAAGAAGGTCCGGCCCGAGACCGCCGAAAGTCCCTGGTGGAAACTCTGGTAGGACGATCCGCCCAAACGTCCCGACCCGCGGGTTCGCATCATGCTCACGCACCTGACCATTCGTGACGTCGTCCTGATCGATCACCTAGACCTGGAATTCATGCCGGGCCTCAGTGTGCTGACTGGTGAAACGGGTGCGGGAAAGTCGATCCTGCTGGATTCTCTCGGCCTAGCCACGGGCGCGCGCGCGGAGGCGAGGTTGGTTCGCCATGGCAGTTCCCAAGCCACGGTCACCGCGACTTTCGAGCTGCCGGACGGACATGGCGTTCTCGAGGTTCTCGCCCGCCATGACCTGCACTTGAACGGCGAGCCCCTGATTCTCAGGCGTAATCTCGGCGCCGACGGGCGCTCCCGCGCCTTTATCAACGACCAACCGATAAGCGTTGGGCTGCTCAAGGAAGTCGGAGACGCCTTGGTCGAGGTGCACGGCCAGTTCGATAATCAACGGCTGTTGCAGCCTGATGCCCATCGCGGCCTTCTCGATGCTTTTGCCGGGCACGACGGGCTGGTCGCCAAGACCCAATCGGCGTTCGAAGCTTGGCGTGTCGCCGCCGACCGCCGTGAACAGGCGGAATTGAATGCCGAGACGGCACGCCGAGATGAGGATTTCATTCGCCATGCGGTTGCCGAACTCGACACCATGGACCCCAAGCCCGATGAAGAGGCGACGCTCGCCCGGCAGCGTCAGATGATGATGCACGGCGAGCAATTGATGGAAGCGCTCGGCGAAGCGATCGAGCAGGCCAGCGGCAACAAGGCTGCCGAGGACTGCCTGCGCAACACTGCGCGGGCCCTGGAGAGAGTGGCGGAAAAGGCGGAAGGGCGTCTCGACAAGGCAATCGCAGCCATCGACCGTGCGCTCGACGATCTTGCCGAAGGCATTTCCGAGATCAATCGCTTGACCAACGATCTCGATCTCGACCCGGCACGTCAGGAGGAGATCGAGGAGCGACTGTTCTCTCTGCGCGCATTGGCGCGGAAGCACAATGTCCGTGTCGACGATCTCTCTGCGTTGAGGGAGCGCATGCGCGAACAACTCAACGCCATCGAGGACGGCTCGTCGACGCTGCAGGCACTCCGCGACGCAGAGAAGGCGGCGCGAAAGGCATTCTTGGCGGTGGCGACATCGCTCAGAAAATCGCGTCGGGAGGCAGCGGCACGGCTGGACAAGAAAGTCGCTTCCGAATTGTCGGGGTTGCACCTGGACAAGGCTCGTTTCGTCACCGAAGTCACCGAACTTACCGAAGTCGATTGGCGCAATGCCGGCATCGACCGTATCAGGTTCCTGGTGGCGACCAATCCAGGCGTGCCGCCGGGGCCGCTCAGCCGGATCGCCTCGGGTGGCGAGGCGGCGCGGTTCATGCTGGCACTCAAGGTGGTGCTCGCCGAGGCGGACCCGGTCGAAACCATGGTATTCGACGAAGTCGACGCCGGTGTCGGCGGCGCCGTAGCGGAGGCCGTCGGCGAACGCCTTGCTAGGCTCGGTGGGATCGGACAGGTGCTGGCCGTGACCCATTCGCCGCAGGTGGCGGCGCGGGGTGCCAATCATTGGCGGGTGAGCAAGGCGGCGAGCGCAAACGACGAGGCTGACACGCTGGTTTGGACGACTGTCGAACCTCTCGATGCCGCCGCCCGCAAGGAAGAGATCGCCCGGATGCTGGCCGGTCGGCGGATCACCGACGAGGCGCGCGCTGCTGCCGACAGTTTGCTTGGGGGTGGTGTCTCTTGAATGCGAAGGCCGCGACGACCAGCGCTCTCGCGGTCAAAGATTTGCTGCCGCTCGATGCGGCGGCGGAGCTTGAGCGGCTGGCCAAGGAAATTGCCACGCACGACAAGGCTTACCATCAGAACGATGCACCGACCATAAGTGACGCCGAATACGACGCGTTGCGGCAGCGCAATGATGCCATTGAACAGGCCTTCCCGGAACTGGTACGGGCCGATAGCCCGTCGCGGCGGGTAGGTGCAGCGGTCCGCGACGGGTTTGCCAAGGTGACGCATTCGCGTCCCATGCTGTCCCTTGCCAATGCTTTCAGTGATGACGATGTCGCCGATTTCTTCCAGCGGATCCGGCGCTTTCTAAACCTGGGCGAAAGAGAGCCGATCGAAGTCATGGCGGAACCCAAGATCGACGGTCTGTCGATTGCGCTTCGCTACGAAAACCGCAGGCTTGTGCAGGCGGCGACGCGTGGCGACGGCAGCATCGGCGAGGATGTCACCGCCAACATCCGGACAATTAAGGATATCCCGGACCATTTGCCCAAGAATGCACCGGAGATTGTCGAGGTGCGGGGTGAGGTCTACATGGCGAAAGCCGATTTTCTTGCGCTCAACCGGCGCCAAACGGAAAAGGGCGGCAAGGTGTTTGCCAATCCACGAAATGCCGCCGCCGGCAGTCTGCGGCAGTTGGACAGCGGCATTACCGCCGAGCGGGCGCTGCGATTCTTCGGCTATGCTTGGGGCGAGACCAGCGCACCTTTAGGTGCCACCATGGTCGAAGTGCGTGCCCGGTTTCAGGATTGGGGATTCCGTCTCAACGAACCGGCCCGGCTCTGCGGCGATGCAGAAGCGGTCCTCGCCTATTATCGCGACGTGATGGCAAGGCGTGCCGAATTGCCGTTCGATCTGGACGGGACCGTCTACAAGATCAATCGCCTTTCCTGGCAGGACCGGTTAGGGGCCGTCAGCAGGGCGCCGCGCTGGGCGATCGCGCACAAGTTCCCCGCCGAGCGCGCCGAGACCCGGCTCAACGCCATCACCATCCAGGTCGGCCGGACCGGCACGCTTACACCGGTTGCGAACCTGGAGCCGGTCAATGTCGGTGGTGTCATGGTTTCTCGAGCGACGCTTCACAACGAGGATGAAATCGCCCGGAAGGATGTGCGCGAGGGCGACTGGGTCGTGATCCAGCGCGCGGGCGACGTTATCCCCCAGGTCGTCGAGGTGATCTTGGCGCGAAGGCTTGAGGGCGCGAAAGCGTTCGTCTTCCCGGAAACCTGCCCCGAATGTGGCTCCAACGCGATGCGCGAACCCGGTGAGGTGGCGCGCCGCTGCACGGGTGGATTGATCTGTCCGGCGCAGGCGGTCGAACGGCTCAAGCATTTCGTTTCCCGCGACGCCTTCGATATCGAAGGCTTGGGTGGGCGGAACATCGAGCAATTCTGGGCCGACGGGTTGATCGCCAGGCCGGGCGATATCTTCCGCCTCGCCGATCGCCGTAACGAATTGGCCGAACGCGAAGGCTGGGGCACAAAATCCGCAGACAACCTCGTCGCCGCCCTTGAGGACAAACGCCGGATCGGACTGCCGCGGTTTATCTATGCCCTCGGCATTCGTCAGATCGGACAGGCGACGGCCAGATTGCTAGCGAAGAACTATGGATCTCTGGCTAGCTTGCGGGCAGCGCTGGTCGAGGCCACCGACGAGCAGTCGGAAGCCTATAAATCTTTGATCGATATCGATGGTATCGGCCCCGGCGTTGCCGAGGATTTGTTGGCGTTCTTCGGGGAACGACATAACCTCGACGTAGTCGATGACTTGGCGTCCTTGGTCGATGTCGAGGATTTCGTGTTGTCCGAGGCTTCGGGGTCGCCGGTTGTCGGAAAGACGGTGGTTTTCACGGGGACCCTGGAGACTATGGGCCGAAACGAAGCCAAGGCACGCGCCGAGGCGCTCGGCGCCAAGGTCGCGGGCTCGGTCTCGGCGAAGACGGACATCGTCGTCGCTGGGCCAGGGGCTGGCAGTAAGTTGAAAAAAGCGGAGGAGTTGGGGGTCACCGTCATGACGGAAGAAGAGTGGCTGGCGCTGGTCGGCGGTCAAGCGGGCGGATAACATATTTCTCGCGGGAGCGGGTAAAGCTAAGTAAAATTACGTATAAAAACGTCGGTTGTAGCCGTCGCTGAAATGGCTATGCGGCAACCGTACAATAAAACAATAAAGGTGAATACACCCAAAGTGCTCTGGGGTTGATTGATGGAAGCCGACGTCGCATATGCCGAGGAAATAATTGCTGACCGGGTAGCTAACGGCAATTGGGCTATCGAC
>JAYOXJ010000286.1:4495-4763 GCA_038152725.1 Rhodospirillaceae bacterium | reverse complement strand
CCTTAGTACCGCACCGCGGGCGACACCACCCAGACGGTCCCAATCCGGCTGCGCCTTGCGAGCCTGGTCGAGAGCGCGTTCGATATCTTCGCTGTTTGCGTTTCGGACGGTCCCGACAACGGCCGTGCCGTCTGTCGGACTTATCACCGCCACCTCTTTGCCGCCAAGACCGCTACCGGCCTGCCAAGGGCCCTTGTGGCGGTCCATGGCTTCGGCCAGGGCGCGCAACGAAGCGCGGTCGTTCAGGTCGATCCCCTTGGCGTTGGCC
>JAYOXJ010000286.1:0-4485 GCA_038152725.1 Rhodospirillaceae bacterium | reverse complement strand
AAGGAACTGTTGGCACCGTTTTCGAGCAGCCGGCGGACGAGATACGCCAGCAGGTCCTCGTGCGAACCGACCGGCGCATAAATCCGGCACGACACAGGCGCTTCTCCAGTGGCGCCGCTGACGACCTGATCGTAAAGCGCCTCGCCCATGCCGTGCAGGCGCTGGAACTCGAAATCCCTTTCGCCGCCCGCCATCTCCATCACCGCGGCCAACGTGTGGGCGTTATGGGTGGCGAATTGAGGATAGAACAGATTTCGGTTCTCCATCATGAAGCGCGCGCAGGCCAAGTAGGACAAATCGGTCGACGGCTTTCGCGTGAACACAGGGTATCCGTCTAGCCCTTGTTCCTGCGCGAGCTTAATTTCGGTATCCCAATAGGCGCCCTTGACCAACCGAACCATCCATCGGCGACTGTCGCGCCGGGCGATTTCAGCGAGCCACGGCAGAACCGCATGGGCACGCTTCTGGTAAGCCTGCACGGCAAGGCCGAGACCGTCCCAGCCGGCCAGCGCCGGATCGGCGGAGAGCTTGTCGACGATATCGAGCGAGAGATCGAGCCGCGCCGCCTCCTCGGCATCAATGGTAAAACCAATGTTTACGGCCTTGGCCTGAGCGGCCAGTTCGTGCAGTCGCGCATAAAGCTGATCGAGAACCCGGTCGTGATGTGCCAGCTCGTAACGGGGATGCAGCGCCGACAGCTTGACCGAGATTCCCGGTCCGTCGACAACGCCGCGTCCAGCGGAAGCAGCACCGACCGCCTTGATGGCTGCGGCATAGGCGTCGAGATAACGAACAGCGTCGGCGTCGGTTCGCGCGCCTTCGCCCAGCATGTCGAAGGAATGCCGATACCCCTCCTTCTCGTCGTCGCGTGCGCGAGCCAGGCCTTCCTTGATAGTCCTCCCCATGACGAACTGCCGGCCCATGATCCGCATCGCCTGAACCATGGCCTGACGGATGACCGGCTCACCGCTTCTTGCCACCAGTCGGCCGAAATAGCCGCCGAAATCGATGTCGTTCGGCTGGTCGAGCGCGATCACGCGACCGGTCAGCATCAACGCCCAGGTCGAAGCGTTGACGAACAGCGACGAACTGTGGCCGAGATGCCCTTCCCAGTCCGCCTCCGCGAGCTTCGATTTGATCAGCTTGTCGGCGGTTTCCGTGTCGGGAACGCGCAGCAGCGCCTCGGCAAGACACATCAGGATCACGCCCTCCCGATTGGAAAGCTCGTATTCCTGCAAGAATGCATCCAAACCTCCGGCACCGGCACTGGTCTCGCGGATACCCTCGACCAGCTGCCGCGCCCTCGCCTGCACCCGCGCGCGATGGCTGGCGCCCGAGTCGGCCATCGCGATGAGTTGGCGCACGACCGTTTCCTCGGGCGCCCGATGGAGGCGTTCGATACGTTTCCGGCTCGCCTCAGGTTCAGGAAATCCACCGACAAACATGATGGCACCTTTCACAACGGATGATTTCAGTTAATATGCGATTTGGTAGAGATTTTTTTGCCATATTTTGAGATATTTCAGAGAAACCGACTGAATTAATAAATATTGCGATATTTTATATCGGAGACATCATTACCATGTCGCGCCGCCTTTCCGACCTCGATAGCATTGACCGCCGCATCCTGCGCGAATTGCAGCGTGACGGGCGGATATCGAACCAGGCCCTGGCCGAACGGGTCAACCTCAGTCCGACCCCATGCCTGGCGCGGGTGCGCCGGCTCGAACGGGATGGGTTCATTACCGGATACGCTGCCTTCGTCGATCCGGAAAAGCTCGACGCCGCCCTTCTGGTGTTCATTGAGGTCGTTCTCGATCGCACCGACGAGAACGTCTTCGACGAGTTTAAGCGCGCCGTCCTCAATATGCCGCAGGTACTGGAATGCCAGATGGTCGCCGGCGGCTTCGACTATTTGATCAAGGCCCGCGTCAAGGACATGACCGATTATCGGCGTTTTCTCGGCCAATCGCTCGCCGGCCTGCCAAGCGTCCGCGAGACGCACACCTACGTCGTCATGGAGGAAGTCAAGGCGACCACGGCCATCGCGATTTCGCTGTAACCGGCGGCTTCAGGTTCCGCCCTTACCCTCACCGGGCAGGTGGCTGTCGAAGGCAAGATTGGTTTCGAGCTTTTGGCCATGCGCCTTCAGGATTGCATCGCAGACCTCGCGAACAGCACCGTCCCCGCCACGCCGGGTGGTGACGATGGCCGCCGCGTCCAATACCTCCGGCACCGCGTTCGCCGACGCAATGGCGAGGCCGGCCGCATTCATCAACGGCAGATCGTTGACGTCGTCGCCCATATGCGCGACTTCGGCCATTTCCAAACCAAGTTCGCCGGCAAGGCCGCCGAGCGTGCCGAGCTTGTCGGAGACATCGGTGAAGACGTGCTTGATGCCGAGGCGCCGCGCCCGATGCTCGATGGCACCCGGCGCACCTGCGGAAATGATGGTGATGGCGAGACCAGCCTTCCTGAGCCGTGCCAGCCCCATTCCGTCCTGGGCATTGAACTTGCGGAAGGTGTCGCCACTATCGGTATAGTAGATGCCGCCATCGGTCAGCACGCCATCGACATCTAGGGACAGCAACTTGATGCGGCCGAGACTGTCGAGCGCCTCGCCAGGCGCCGGTTTTCCTGCGTTCTCAGTCATTGAAGATGCCCCCTACCCTGCTCCGCGAGGTTGGTGTATCACGTAAGCTGCCGAGCGACAAACGGTCTGCCTGGGAGACTCCGCGAACATGGACATAGGCACCCTCATCCCCCGCCACGCACGCTATCGCCCCAATCAAACGGCTGTGGTGTTTGGAGACGAGAGGCTGAGCTATTCGATGTTCGCCAAGCGGGTCAATCGTCTCGGCCGCGCACTCGCCGCCGCCGGGATCGGCAAGGGTCAGAAGATCGCCACCGTCGTTCCGAATTGTCGGGAATTGCTCGATCTCTATTGGGCGGCGGCACAGACCGGCGCCATCGTCGTGCCGATGAGCCCACTATTGCAGCCGAAGGGCCTCGCCGCGCTGCTGCGCGATGCCGACGCCGAGATGGTACTGACTCATCCCAATTACGTCGGGCTGGTCACTGCGGCACGCGTCGATCTCAACATTCCGGCCGCCAATTACATCATCGCCGAAGGATCGGCCGAGCCCGGTTACCGGAGCTATGACGATTTCGTCATCGGGCACGCCGACACACCGTTGCCGGACGCCGGCCTTACCGACGACGACGTCTACAACATCATCTATTCCAGCGGCACTACCGGCGACCCGAAGGGCATCGTCCACACCCACTACATCCGCGCCAATTACTGCACCATGTTCAGCCAGGCCTTTCGATTCACACCGGAGAGTATCGTGCTGCATACGGGTGCCGCGATTTTCAACGGCGCCTTCGTGACGATGATGCCGATCTTCTACAATGGCGGTACTTACATTCTGCACGAGACGTTCGATATCGCGCGTGTCATCGCCACCATCCGCGACGAAAAAGTGACGCACATCATGATGGTGCCGGCGCAGATCATCCAATTGATCAATCACCGCGACGCTGATCCAACCGATCTCGCATCACTCGAATGTGTCCTCAGCCTGGGTGCGCCGTTGCATTTGGAACACAAGAAACGCTTCGACGAGTTGCTTCCCGGCCGGTTCTATGAACTCTACGGACTGACCGAGGGCTTCATGACGGTGCTCGACAAGACCGACTTTCGACGCAAGCCCGAGTCCGTCGGCGTCTGCCCACCGTTCCTGGAGATGCGCATCTGCGACGAGAACGGACAGGACCTTCCCGCCGGCGAAGTCGGCGAAATTGTCGGGCGCGGACCGCACCTGATGCCTGGCTATTACAAACGCCCCGACCTCATCGCCGCGGCGGTCAAGGACGGATGGTTGTTCACCGGCGATCTCGGCTACGTCGACGAGGACGGCTTCCTCTATCTGGTCGACCGCAAGAAGGACATGATCATTTCGGGTGGGGTCAACGTCTACCCTCGCGACATCGAGGAAATCGTCGTCGCCCATGAGGCTGTCGCCGAGGTCGCGGTATTCGGCATTCCCGACCCGAAATGGGGCGAGACCCCCATTTGCGCGGTAATTGCCAAAAGAGGCCACGAGATCGACCCCGACTCCATGAAAAACTGGATCAATGCCAACGTCGCCGCCAAGTTCCAGCGGGTCGGCCGGGTCGTGGTACTCGACGAATTCCCGAGGAATGCCGCCGGTAAGACGCTCAAGCGTGCCTTGCGCGACTCATTTCAACCTTGAGCGCTGCCGCCGCCCCCAACTGGATTGATCTTCGGCGGTTATCTGTCATCAATAACCCATCAGATCATGGGGGGATGACAATCCGTGAGTGCGACTAGCTACGACTACATCATCGTCGGCGCCGGCTCGGCCGGCTGTACGCTCGCCAACCGCTTGAGCGCCGACCCGAAAGTCAACGTGATGCTGCTGGAAGCCGGCGGCGAGGACAACAGCATCTGGATTCACG
>JAYOXJ010000285.1:0-4802 GCA_038152725.1 Rhodospirillaceae bacterium | reverse complement strand
AGTACAGCGAGCCGCGCATGGTCGTCTTCAACGACGAAGTTTTCGGCGTGTTCGACGAATGGGTCGAAGAATTCGCCGTCAAGTACAAGGAACAATGCGGCTTGCCGTTCGAGTGCGAACTGGTGCCGCGCCTGATCAAGGAGGAGAATGTCAAACGCTTGGCTGCCGCCGGCATGTTCAGCCTGCATTTTGGCGTGCAGTCGGGCCAGGATGAGATTCGCAAGGACGTCATGCATCGGCCCGGGTCGAACGACGAACTGCGAGAGAAGTCCCGGATGCTCCATGCCAACGGTATTGATCCACAATACGACATCATTCTCGGCAATCCGTTCGATACCGCTGAGAGCCTTGCAGATGCGCTCGGCCTTTTGCTCGACTTCGGTTCGCCGATCAAGCTCAACACCTACAAGATGCAATTCTTCCCGCACTATCCGTTCACCAATATGGCGCTGGAAGCAGGCCATATAAGCCCGGACCAAGTGACCGACGAAAAGATCGCCGAGTCGGTGCTCTACAACTTTGTCTACCGTCCTAAGTTTCCCGCCTTCAGCCGGCGCGACTACCTTGAGAACTGCATCTACCTGATACCTTGGCAGAGCAAGCTGATGCGTGCCCTGCTGCACCGGTTGCAGCGTAGGCACAATCCGGTTCTCGGTTTCGCCGCCACTGTGCTCGCAAAGATGCGTTATTGGCAGGCGTTCCAGCACGTCGGTGCACTGGTCTGGCTGCGCCGGGTCTATCTCGGCCTTGGCCTGATCCTGCGCGGCGAATTCGGTACCTTCACGCGGCTTGCGCGCAAGGTATTGAAGAAGGTTCGCTATCAGCAAACCAATACGGGGCGGATGTCGGTCCGTTGACGGCGATGCCGGCAGCCGAGATCGTCAAACCAGGTTATCTGGTGCTGCATGACCCCGTTTCGTGACAGTCCGCTGATCCGCCCGCTTCTCGAGGATCAGATTATCTATGTCGACATCGGTGCGCGCGGCGGGTTCGAGGCCGAACTGCTGGCGCTCGCGTTCTGTACCGATGCGGTCGGGTTCGAACCGGCACCGGACGAGTGGTCGCGTCTGCAGGGTGCGGCCGAGGACCCCTGGCACACGCAGCGTATCCTTCCCCATGCCATCGGCGGCAGTAACGCCAGACGCCGCCTTCACGTACCAGACGATGCGCAGGCCGCGTCCCTGTTGCCGGCAAATCCGGAGGCTTGCGCGCCGTTCGGAAGGGATCTCTATTTCGACCCCCGCGAAATCATCGAAGTCGACACCCTGACCCTGCCCAACGCTCTCGATGGTGCCGGCATCGGCCAGCCCGATTATCTCAAGATCGATGCCGAAGGTGCCGAATACGAAATTCTTGCGGCCGCCGACGACCTCGTGCGAGGCCTCTCTGCCATCAAGATCGAAGTCGCGTTCCTGCCGCTGCGCCAGGGACATCCGGTGGCCAGTGATCTGGAGCGCCATCTTCGCGAACGCGGTTTCCAGTTGTTCGATCTGATCGGCGCGGCGCATTGGCGTGACCGTGGCAATGTCATACATCCGTTCGCCGATGAAGGCCCGGTGCCGTATAGCCGCGGTCAAGTCGTGCATGGCGATTATTTATTTTTTCGTACCGCCGAAAGCCTCGACTTCGACAGCGATGCCGGACGATGCAAGGTGCTTAAGACGGCCGTTCTCGCGATGGCGTTCGGGTTCTTCGATTTCGCGCTCCGTTTGCTCAGTGACGGGCGAATGACAGCCTACCTTGCCGATGCCGGCATCGAAGAGGTGGAACTGATGGTCGGACAGCTTTCTGCGGCGGCCGGCAGGCAGGCCTATCGGCGGGCTTTTGCGGCGCATCTCCGCGGCGTCTATACCTATCTACGCAGTTTCTTCCAGGGTTTGGGTTAGAACGGGAGAAATCGTCGTGGGACGGCGGATACTCGGCAACTTTCTCGCCCTCGGCGGCGCCCAACTGGTCACCATGGCGACCGGAATCATTACGGCCGTGGTCCTCGCCCGTGCGCTCGGCCCGGCCGTTTACGGCATCATTGGGTTCGGTGTCGCGGTGCTCTCCTATTTCGGGCTCCTGGTCAACATGGGCATGGATGTGCATGGCGTGCGCGAGATATCGCGCCGGCCCGAATTTGGAAACCACCTGGTCGGCATGATCATTTCGACCCGCATTGTGTTTGCCGCCGTTCTCTACGCCGCATTGGTGGCGGCGGCGCCTTTGTTCGGCTGGTCGGAAGAGGTTCGCAATGTACTCATGATCCAAGGCGTCGGGATGTTCGGCGTCGCACTGACGCTGGATTTCTACTACCAAGCGGAACAGCGCATGGCGGTAGCGGCGTTGCGCCAAGGCGGCGCTGCGATCATCGGTGCTATTGCCGTCGTCGCGCTGATCAAGACGCCCTTCGACATCTACAAGGCCGCGGCCGTGCCGGTCGCGGTGCAGGTGGCGAGTGCCCTGGTCTTGCTGATTTTCTTCCGCGCCACTCGGCCGTCGCAAATTGCCGCCGAAGGCGCACCGGCACGCGGCCAGTTCATCCGCCGCGCCGCACCGGTGGCGTTGATCACGGTCCTCGGCACCATCTACATCAACATGGATATCGTCATTTTGGGGTACTTGGTTCCCGAACATCAGGTCGGCCTCTACGTCGCCGCGTCCCGGGTGGCGATGATCGGCGTGGTGTTCCAAAACTTGGCGCATAGCGCCTTCTTTCCGGCGCTTTCACAGGCGTATGGCGACGACGCCGAGGCGGCGGCCGCGGCGGCCAATCATGCACGCAGCGTCAGCTATTTCGGCGGTGCCGTCGGCGGCGCAGGCATGCTCTTGGCGCCGGCCATCGTCGCCATTCTATTCGGCGCTTCCTACGCGGAGGCGGCGCCGGCACTGACCATCCTGATGGCCAACGTATTGGCATTCCATCTGGGGGCGGCATACGGCACGCCGATCCTGGCCTGGCAGTGCGACAAACCTTACATGGTGATTCTCGGCGCCGGCGCCGGCGCCAACATCGCCCTCAACCTGATTCTGATTCCGGTCTACGGCATCGAGGGCGCGGCAATCGCCACCCTTGTGACGCAACTTCTGATCCTGATCGCCCTGATGGCGCTCGCCCGGAAAGCATTCAATCTCCGCCAATACGGCTTGATGATCCGCACCCTTGCCATTACCGCCCTATCGGTCGGCGCTGTCTGGGTGGCGATCAAAATTATCGGCGGAGGCGTCGGTCCATGGCCGTTGCTGATCTTGGGCGGTACCTTATACGTGGCGATTTACAGTGTTCTCGCGATTGCGAGCGGCATCATATCCCTGCCGGAATTGTGGGCGCTGGCGAAAAGGGGTGGTTAGCCCGCATCCGGCCGCCGGCCCCAGGCGAGGCCCGGCGCGCTCTCGACGTCGGCGAGGCCGGCATCCGTGAGTATATCGGCGACGCGGTCATGATGCTGGCGCTTTTCGAAGCGCGCGCCATACCAGTCGAAAGTATCCAACAGCGTCCAGTCGTATTGCTGCGCGACGGTCAGGCGCGGGTCGTGCACCGAAGCGATGGGAATGAAGTGATTGAGGATGCGCAGCTTGGGCACGAAGCTCAAGATCCGGGTGAACGGGAAAAACAGCGTCACGAGAAAGCGCGCAAGGCCGAGATTGAAGCCGACCGGCAGATGCGGCGTCACCAGACGAAGCGCGTACTTGATCGCCTGCAAGCGGCGCCACAGTCCTTCCTCGTAGAAATTGTAGGCGAGCCGGCCGCCGGGCTTGAGCATCGCCGGCAGCGCCGCCATCAATTTGGCCGGATCGGGGGTGTGCTGGATGACGCCCATGCAATATACTGCATCGAATAATCCCGGCTTGAGCGGCAGGTCGAACAGCGATGCCTGAATGCAGTCGACCCGGCCCGAATTGCCGTCGTCGGCTTCCGAAGTCGTCTCGCGGCAGGCGTCGATGGCGGAACTGATGTCGACGGCGACGACACGGGCGCCGTGCGCGCGTGCCACATCGCTGAAGCGCCCGGCGCCGCATCCGGCGTCCAAGATCAGTTTGCCCTTGAGCCAGTCCTTGGGCCAGCGGCTGTCGGCGAGGAAGCGGCTTTCCGAAAGGTCGTGGTCGGACAGGCGGTCGATCTGCAGCGTTCGCCATTTCTGCCACTGGAAGCCGAAATTGGCGCAGTAATTCTGTTCCGGGCGAACGAAACGGGGAACGCCGCCGCTGATCGGATAGCTGGCGCCGCAGCTCCGGCAACTCAGTTTTCCCGATACCACGTCGCCTGCCGCGTCCGTCGATCCCGTCAGTTTTAGGGGCTGGGGGTCGCGGCAGGCCGGACAGGCCAGGATGTCTACCAGATCGGTTCGCAACGGCACGCCCTTTAGCTCGGCAGGTTCAGCGGTTATATATCGGTCACGATTGCTCTCCACAATGGTCGTGTACCATGCGCGAAGCCGCGACGCCGAAACCGACTAGGCTGGTCTATCTGGTCAGTCATCCGATCCAGTACCAGGCGCCGTTGCTGCGGCGGATCGCCGCTGAGCCGGATATCGAACTCGTCGTCCTGTTCGAAACCATGCTTACCGCCGGCACCTTCCACGACGAGGGTTTCGGCAGGGACGTCGCCTGGGACGTTCCGCTGACCGACGGCTATGTCCATCACGCTGTAGCGACTAAGGCCGATGTCGAGCGGCATCTCGCCGGTGCGGATGTTCTCTGGCTGCACGGCTGGGACAGCCGGCTCCGCCGTGCCGCGCTGACGCTGGCGCGGGCCAAGGGCATCCCGACTTTGATGCGGGGCGAGAACACCGCCGCCGCCATGCCCGACGGTTCCGGGC
>JAYOXJ010000284.1:0-4809 GCA_038152725.1 Rhodospirillaceae bacterium | reverse complement strand
TCCGGCATTCCTGGCCGACGGTATGGAAATCGCCACCCGCATGATCCTCGATCTCTGCGGCGGCGAGGCTTCAACGGTGGTCGTCGCCGGCGGTGAGCCCGAATGGCGGCGCACGCTCCGGCTGCGCGCCGACCGGGTACTGACACTGGGCGGCGTCGACGCCGCACCGGCCGAGATCGAACGCATCCTCTCCGTGCTTGGGTTTACCGTCACCCGCGACGGCAATGACTTCGTCGCCGAGGTGCCGTCCTGGCGCAGCGACATCGTCGGCGAGGCCTGTCTCGTCGAAGAGGTGCTGCGGCTCGGCGGTTACGACAAGATTCCGGTGGTGCCGCTGAAACTCTGCGCGACGCTGCCAGGCACCGCGCAGGGCCCGCAAGGCCGCCGGCGCCAGCAGGCACGACGCAAACTCGCGGCGCGCGGCATGGTCGAGGCGGTGACCTATTCATTCCTGGCCGCCGCCGACGCCGAACGGTTCGGCGATATTCCGGCCTCCGTGCGCCTGGTCAATCCGATCAGCGCGGACCTCGACGTCATGCGGCCGTCCCTGCTGCCCAATCTGCTTCGCGCCGCCGGACGCAATGCCGCGCGCGGCATGGCCGACATCGGACTGTTCGAGGTCGGCCCGCAATATTCCGGCGATGCGCCGGAAGACCAGTCGCAGGTCGCCGGCGGACTGCGCGTCGGCCGCGTCGGTGGACGCCATTGGGCCGGGCCGCCGCGGCCGGTCGATGCCTTCGATGCCAAGGCCGACGTGTTCGCCGTGCTGGCCGAACTCGGCATCGATACCGACCGCCTGCAGGTCTCCGCGGATGCGCCGGGGTACTACCATCCGGGCCGTTCCGGCGCGATCCGGCAGGGACCCAAGGTGGTACTCGCGCATTTCGGCGAGGTGCATCCCGGCATTCTCGCGGCAATGGACGTGGACGGACCGGCTGCCGCCTTCGAGGTCCACCTCGACAATCTGCCGCAGCCGAAGGCCCGTAAGGGAACGGCGCGGCCGCACCTGGCACTGTCGCCCTACCAGAAGGTGGAGCGCGATTTCGCCTTCGTGGTTGAATCGAAAGTCGCCGCCGACGATGTCGTCGCGGCGGTCCGGGGCGCGGAAAAAGCTTTAATCTCGGATGTGAGTGTGTTCGACGTGTTCGCCGGCGCGAGCCTTGGCGAAGGGCTCAAATCCTTGGCTGTCAGTGTCACCCTGCAGCCGACGGACCACACCCTGACCGATGCCGAAATCGAGGACGTAACGCGTCGCATCGTCGACAACGTCCGCCAGAAAACCGGCGCGACCCTTCGCGGCTAAACGTTTCGGGGCCGGTCCGGCCGCCTGTTTCCCCGCTTGATCGAGATCAATGCGAGACTCCTCGCATATTTCTATACCTTTGGTCCTATTTTATGCTATGACCATGGTGTGGGCGAACATCCCCATTCTAATTGGGTCGACTTATGGGGAGTAACCTAATGGCACGAGACCTACCATTGACCGGTGTCGAGCGCACTTTTGAGCCCGATGAGATCATCGTCTCGAAGACCGACTTAAAAGGACACATCACATACGCGAATAACGTATTCCTACGTCTCGCGTCGATGACCGAGGCGGAGGCCGTCGGCGCACCGCACAGTGTGATTCGCAATCCGGAAATGCCGAGAGCGTTGTTCAAGCTGCTTTGGGATACCATCCAGCAGGGCAAAGAGATCTTCGCCTACGTCGTCAATCGTTCCAAGAACGGCGACCATTACCGGGTGTTGGCGCACGTGACGCCGAGCTATGACGCGTCGGGAAACATCGTCGGCTACCACTCTAACCGGCGCGCTCCGAACCGGCGCATTCTCGATGAAATCATTCGGCCGCTATACAAGAACCTGCTGGCCGAAGAAAACAGGCATGCCAATCGCAAGGACGGCCTCGATGCCTCCACCGGCATGCTCCTCAACCTGCTGAAGGAGAAGGGGGGCGGATATGATGAGTTTGTCCTCACTCTTTAGTTCGGGCGGCGGCAACCGCGACGCCGAGTTGCAGCGCTGCGTCGAACTTTGTCGCCAGATCGACAAAGGCAATTTCGAAGCGCGTATCATCGGCATTACCGCGACCGGCCTGATCGGCGATTTGCAGAATGCGCTCAACGACATGGTCGACCGTACCGACGCCTACGTGCGTGAATCGCAGGCCTCGCTCGAGTATGTGGCGCGGAACCAGTATTTCCGAACCATCGTCGAAACCGGCCTGACCGGCTCGTTCCTGCTCGGCGCGCGCGCCATCAATGGCGCCAACGAAGCGATCAAGGCCAAGGTCGACGAGTTCGGCAAGGTCATCGAGAACTTCGAACGCAACATGAAGACCGCGGTGCAGTCGGTCTCGGCGGCGGCGACCGAGCTCCAGTCGTCGGCACAGACCATGGAAAGCACGGCGGCAACGACCAGCGAACAGGCGACCGCCGTGGCAGCGGCGGCGGAAGAAGCCTCGACCAACGTCCAGACCGTGGCGGCCGCGGCCGAGGAACTGTCGTCCTCGATCGGCGAGATCACCCGCCAGGTCGGCCAGTCGACGCAGATCATGTCGAACGCGGTAACCGAGGCCGAACGCGCCAACAAGATGGTGCAGGGCCTTGTCGAAAGCTCGCAGAAGATCGGCGAAGTGGTCGCCCTGATCACCGACATCGCCGAGCAGACCAACCTGCTGGCGCTCAACGCCACCATCGAGGCGGCGCGTGCGGGTGAAGCCGGAAAGGGGTTTGCCGTCGTCGCGGCGGAGGTCAAGAGCCTCGCGACCCAGACTCAGACGGCGACCGCCGAGATCAGCCAGCAGATCGCCGCGGTTCAGGAGGAGAGCAAGATCGCCGTTGCCGCGATCGACAACATCGACGACGCGATCGAAAAGATCAACGAGGTCAGCCAGTCGATCGCAAGCGCCGTGGAAGAGCAAAACGTGGCGACGGGCGAGATCACGCGAAACATCGAAGAGGCGGCCACGGGCAGTCGCGAGGTCAGCGGCAATATTCAGACTGTGAGCCAAGCCGCCGGCGAGACGGGCAGCGCCTCCAGCCAAGTGCTTGCCGCATCGGAAGAGCTCACGCGGCAGTCGCAGGGCCTTCGCCAAATCGTTCGCGAGTACCTCTCTTCCGTCAAGGCGGCGTAAAGGCCGGAATTCTGTCCGAGTCGTATCGGCGGCGGTCAGGGCGCGAGGGTGCGGGAGCCGGGAAAGGAGACCCAGACAGTGGTGCCTTTTCCCGGCGCGCTCTCGATCCAAAGTTCGCCGCCGTGCAATTCGACGAATTTTTTCGAGAGCGGCAGGCCGAGACCGATGCCTTCATGGGTCTGTTGCGCGTTCGATTGAATTTTACCGAAAGGGGCCAGGACGCGGGGACTATCGGGGGCGTCGATGCCGATGCCGTCGTCCGAGACGAACAAGACGACCTTGCCGTCTTCGGAGAGTTCGGCCCCGGTGCGGATTTCGCCGCCTTCCGGGGTGTACTTGACCGCATTGGTCAGGAGATTGATCAGGACCTGACGCAGATAGCGCGCATCGCCCCGCAGCGCTATTGCAGTAAGTGGCAGGTCGCTCGACAGATTCTGGTTTCGGGCATCCGCGCGGCCAGCGACGATTTTCAGCGACGCGTCGGTCAATTCGCGCAGATCGACCGTTGCTTCATCGATCTCCATCTCGCCGGCTTCGATCCGCGAGATGTCGAGGACGTCGTTGATCAGGTTGAGAAGATGCTCCGCCGCGCCGAAAATATTATTCGAATAGCCGGCGTATTTTTCATTGCTGTGCCGGCCCAGGAGCTGCTTCGCCATGATTTCCGAATACCCCATGATCGAATTCAGCGGCGTGCGTAACTCGTGGCTCATATTGGCGAGAAACTCGCTCTTCGCGCGGTTGGCGCGCTCGGCCTCTTCCTTGCTCAAAGCCAATTGCTGTTCGAAGCGCTTGCGCAGGGTGATGTCCGTGGTCACGCCGAAGTAACCCGCAAAATTGCCTTGGTCGTCATAGCGCGGTTTCCCGCTGACGCTCACCCAATGATCCGGCGTTGTCGTGGCGGGCCTCACAATGCGGCGGAACGGCTGCCGGGCATTCATCGCCTCGAGCTCGGTCGCGAGCGCCGCGTGATCGAACTTTGCGTGACAGATTTCCGGCAGGGTTTTTCCGGCGACGTCGACGGGCGTGAGGCCGGTCTCGCTGACGCCGTTGGAAACAAACGTGAAGCGAAGGTCCGCATCCATTTCCCAGAACCAGTCCGCGCCGAGTTCGGCGAAAGCGCGGAACCGTTCTTCGCTCTCGATCAGGGCGAGTTCGGTCCGTTTGCGCTCGGTGATGTCGATGACCGTCGCCTGGACCGCTCGCCGATCGTCCCAAACGGTCTCCCGCGTGAGATTCTCAAGCCAGATGACCGAGCCGTCCTTGCGCAGGCCCTGATATTCGTAGTGGGCGGGCGCGTCGCCGCCGGCCGCACGGTCCCTGCAATAGGCGATTACCGTCTCGCGAGCCTCCGGGGCCACCAGGGCTTCCCAAGAGCCGAGGGCAAGAATCTCGTCGACAGAATATCCCAGCATTTCGGCAAGCGGCTGGTTCGCGTAAACGATCCGCTCTCCCAGAGTGACCATGATGCCCTGTAAGGATCCTTCGGCAAGGTCGTGGAGCCGGCGTTCGTATTCCTCAATTTGTAGGGACAGGTCGCTCGGCTGTCCGGGCTGAAGGTTGCCGGCTCTTGTCCGCGGGCGACGGACGCTGTCTATGAGATCCGACATTGGTTCCATTCCCCCAATGGACATGCGCGATCTTGTACGAGCCAATCTAGCATTCCGCAGAGA
>JAYOXJ010000283.1:3681-4809 GCA_038152725.1 Rhodospirillaceae bacterium | reverse complement strand
GTATTCAACCCCGGAAATCTGCTGGTGCTGGCGCTTCTGGCAGCCACATTCATGTCGTTCGGACGGCGCCGGCATGTGGCCCTTTGGGTGATGCGTATCGCCGCCGTGGCGATGGCTTTCATTGCCGTCGTGCCAGTCGGCAACACGCTTCGCCAGCACCTCGAAAGCCGCTTTCCCGCCGATCCGAAGCTGCCGGCGGATATCGCCGGCATCGTGATCCTGGGCGGCGCGGTCGCCCCCGCCGTAACCGGCGGGCGCGGCAAGCTCATGTATGGCAGCGCCATCGAGCGATTGACGGTCGGCGCCGAATTGGCCCACCGCTTCCCCGGCAGCAAGGTGGTTTTCTCGGGCGGTTCGGGCAGCCTGTTCAATACCGAAACCCGCGAAGCGCACATCGTTCAGCCGATTTTTAAGGAGTTGGGCGTCGAAGCGGGGCGCATCATTTACGAGGACCGGGCTCGAAATACAGCCGAAAATGCAAAATTCGCCAAAGCGGCGGCGAAACCCGCAGCCGGAGAGAACTGGGTGCTGGTGACATCGGCGTTCCACATGCCGCGCGCCGTCGGCGTATTCCGCAAGGCCGGCTGGCCGGTCATTCCGTATCCAGTCGACTATGAAGTCGGTACGAAAGAGCCGCCACCGCTGATGCTGGATTTCGTCGGAGGCTTGAGTACCTTGAAAGCCGCGCTTCACGAATTCGCCGGCCTCACCGCCTATTGGGTAACGGGAAGGACCGATCAATGGTACCCGGCACCGAAGGAATAAGGAAATGAAGTTGCGTCATTTGCTCACTATCGTATCCCGTCGCGCCTGGTTCGGTGCCGTCATCGCCATGGCGGCATTGCTGACCCCATCATATGCGGCGCTGGCCAAGGAAGTCCCGCCACCGCCACCGTTCGGCGAATGGCTCAACGAGTTGCGTACCGAAGCGTTGAGGCGCGGCATCCACGAGACGACTCTGACGCGCGCATTGAGCGGCGTGCAGCCGATCGAACGGGTGATAGAGTTGGATCGCCGTCAGCCGGAGTTCACGCTGACCCTGTCGAGCTACTTCAAGAAGGCGATCTCGGACGAGCGAATCGCCAAAGGCCGCGCGATGCTGAAGGAGCATGCGGCGTTGCTGAAGCG
>JAYOXJ010000283.1:0-3671 GCA_038152725.1 Rhodospirillaceae bacterium | reverse complement strand
GCTGAAGCGGATCGAGGAAAAATTCGGCGTGCAGGCGCGGTTCCTGGTTGCGTTCTGGGGGCTGGAAAGCAATTTCGGCCAGTTTACCGGTTCGTTTTCCGCCGTCGGCGCGCTGGTCACTTTGGCCCATGATCGTCGGCGCGCAGGATTCTTCCGCGAACAGCTGCTGTCATTACTGGAACTGATCGATGCCGGTGACATCCCGTCGGACGTCAAGGCGTCATGGGCCGGTGCCATGGGCAACCACCAATTCATCCCGACCACCTACAAAGGCTACGCCATCGACTTCGACGGAGACGGCAAGCGCGACCTCTGGGGCTGCCTGCCGGACATCTTCGCCTCTGCAGCCAATTACTTGAGCCGCTCGGGCTGGCAACGCGACAAGACCTGGGGCAGGGAGGTTCTCCTGCCGCAAGGATTCGACATCGCGCTGACCGGCATGGATATCCGCAAGCCTTTGAAAGAATGGAATGAATTCGGCATTCGCCGGGTCGACGGCAAGCCGTTGCCGAACATCGACATCGAGGCTTCAGTGATGCTGCCGGCGGGATACAAAGGCCCTGCATTCCTCGTCTACAAGAACTACCGTACCATCATGGTGTGGAACCGCTCGCACCTCTATGCACTCGCAGTCGGCCACTTGGCGGACCGGCTGGCCGGGCAGGGCGCGTTGGCGACACCGCCGCCGGATCAAGACGCGCCGCTTTCGCGTGCCGACATCCGTGAACTCCAGGCCCTTCTCAACGGCCGCGGTTTCGATGCCGGTCCGGCAGATGGCATGCTGGGCTCCAAGACACGGGCCGCCGTAAGGGCCTACCAGCAAAGCGCCGGCATCCCGCCGGACGGCTATGCGACGAAGCCTTTGATCGAGCGATTGCGCGCCCAAAATTGAGGCCGGTTTCAGGTTAAATACGATCCTGATACCAGATGCAGCAAATTTCCTTGTTAAGGACGCAATATATCGGCTATTTCCTTGTATCAGTGAACGTTGGATTTTCCATGATGGACGCACGATACCGGCTGGTATTGATGCACGCCCTGATGTTGGGCGTGTTGAGCGGTTGCGCGGAAACTCAGTTCGCGATCCACTCCGCCAAGCGCATCGCCGGTGCTGTCGAGGACCAGGGTAAAACCGACTACAAGGTCGGCGACCCCTATCAAATCGCCGGCGTCTGGTACTATCCGAAGGAAGATTACAACCACGATGAAACCGGCATCGCGTCGTGGTACGGCACTAAATTCCACGGGCGCAAGACGGCGAACGGCGAAATCTACGACATGAACGCGCTGACGGCGGCGCATCGGACGCTGCCGATGCCGAGCTACGTGCGTGTCACCAACCTGGAAAACGGCCGCAGCCTGGTGTTGCGCGTCAATGACCGTGGCCCTTTTGCGCGTTCGCGGGTCATCGACGTATCGAGACGCGGCGCGCAATTGCTCGGGTTCCAGCAGCAAGGCACTGCCAAGGTCCGCGTGCAGATTTTGGCTGACAAGAGCCGCGCTCTGAAAGCCCGCCTACAGGGGCAGGAGGAACTAGCCAAGGTCGGCTCACCGATCACAGTCACCCGATTGCCGAAGGCGAAAGTCGCGGCAGAGACCTTGGAACCGCCACCGGGCGGCAAATCCAACGCCGAGGTTGCCAGCGCCGCGCCACCGGAACGCCTTATCACGCCGGCTCCGGCGACAACGACAGCACCGGCGCCGGTGACATCGACCGTACCGGTTTCACAGCCTCCGGCGGTGAAGGAACTCGAGAACCCAGTCGATGGTGAGGTCAAGGTGCAGCCGGTGCCGGCAACGCATATCTTCGTCCAGGCCGGCGCATTCAGCCGCTACGAGAATGCCAATAAAGTTCGCGCAAAATTGAGCGCCGTAGGCCCGGTCAAGATTTCATCGGTTTTGATCGGCGGGCGGGATCTTTTCAGGGTACGTGTCGGCCCGCTAAGAAGCGTCGGCGATGCAGACAAGATGCTCGAACAGATCGCGCGGGCCGGATACCCGGGGGCGCGCATCATCGTAGAATAGCCGTATTTCCCAGATATTCTGCGCCGCACTATCCGAATTCGTACATGTCAAAGGTCTTGGAAGAGGGGAAAAAGTGATCTTTACCAGCAGAACTTCGGCGTACGCCAATCTGGTCTTGCGCGGCATGGTCGTCGGCGGGCTCGTGTTCGGCGTGCACGCGCCCCCGGCGCGCGCCATCGAGACCACCGCCACATCCGCCATCGTGGTCGAAGTGACGACTGGCGAGCCGCTGCTGGAAAAGGAGGCCGACGCGCCCATGGCACCGGCGTCCATGAGCAAGTTGATGACCCTTTACATGCTGTTCGACAGGCTCAAGTCGGGTGCACTGTCGCTAGAGGATAATTTCCGCATCAGTGAAAACGCCTGGCGCCGCGGCGGCGCCAAGAGCGGTAGCTCGACGATGTTTCTGGAGCCGAACAAGAAGATCAAGGTCGAGGATTTGATCCGCGGCATCATCGTGCAGTCCGGTAATGACGCCTGCATCGTCGTCGCCGAGGGGCTGTCTGGAAGCGAGGAAGCGTTTGCGGCGGAAATGAATGCCAAGGCAAAGGTGATGGGATTGAAAGACAGCCATTTCGCCAACTCCACTGGCTGGCCCGATCCGCAGCATCGCATGACGCCGCGCGACCTCGCCCTGCTGGCCGAGCGCCTGATCAAGGATTTTCCGCAATATTACCATTATTTCAGTGAGTTGCAGTTCATCTACAACGGCATCAAACAATCCAACCGCAATCCGTTGCTGTACAAGCAAACGAACGTTGATGGCCTCAAGACCGGCCACACGACGGAATCGGGTTTCGGCCTTGTCGCCTCCGCGATCCGCAATGAACGCCGCTTGATCCTGGTGGTCAACGGCCTGACGTCGAAGAAGGCGCGCAGTGCCGAACCGGAGCGCCTGCTGGAATGGGCGTTCCGCGAGTTCGCCAATTACGCGCTGTTCAAGGATGGCGAAACACTCGATGAGGCCGAAGTCTGGCTCGGTGAAGCGCAGCGGGTGCCGCTGGTTCTCGAGCGTGGCATCCATCTCACGCTGCCGCGCAAGGACCGGCCCAAGCTGGTCGCCAAGGTCACCTATACCGGCCCGGTGCCCGCGCCGATCAAAAAGGGTCAGAAGATCGCAACCCTGGTGATCGAGACTCCGACCAAGGGGAAGCAGGAATACCCGCTCGTCGCGGGCGCCGATGTCGAACGCCTGGGACTGGTCGGCAGGCTGATGGCGGCACTGCATACCATTCTTTGGGGGGGATCCGGTTGAGCCTGCCGGCGCCCGCCCAGACGGGCAAATTTATCACCTTCGAAGGCGGCGAGGGGGTCGGCAAATCGACCCAACTCAAACGACTGGTCGCCGCCCTTGAGGCGGCCGGTATCCGCTGTATCGCGGAAGAAATCCGCAGGCTTCTGGTCGAAGGCACCGTGGAACGTTGGCAGCCGATGAGCGAGGTTCTGCTGCACAACGCAGCCCGCATCGAACACCTGAAGGCGACGGTACACCCGGCGCTGGACGCGGGCACCTGGGTGGTATGCGACCGCTTCACCGACTCGACGCTCGCCTATCAGGGTTTCGGCCATGGCATCGATACCTCAGCTATCTCCAACCTGCATTGGCTGCTCTATCGGGACTTCAAGCCCGACCTGACGCTGATCCT
>JAYOXJ010000282.1:0-4819 GCA_038152725.1 Rhodospirillaceae bacterium | reverse complement strand
CATCTTCCGACGGCACCACCTGGACGGTCATGGTGCCGCGCACGCCGCGGTCCCAGCGCGACGCAGTCGCGTTCAGCACCAGCATGCCGGCGACGGCGAGCACGGCGAGAAATACCATGAAGCCGATCAGCCACGGCAGGAAGCGGCTCAACTGGTCGCGGTCGAGCGGCAGGTCGGATCGCAGCCGGATCACAGGAAATTCTCCACGTTGCGCTGGCGCCCGGAAAGGCCGCCGGCGGTATCGTCCGATTCGTCGAAGGCCGAATCGATTCGCGAATCGGCGCGCAAATCGCCGTCGAATTTGCCGCCGCGCCGCCGTCCGCCGGCGCGCGCGCCGTTGGCGCCGTCACGCCCGCCCGAGCCGCGGCTCGGCGTCATCGTCAGGTGGCCGTCGGCCAGCTTGAGACAGCCGTGGCCGAGGCGCTCGACCAGTTGCTGGTTGTGGGTGGCGATGATCACGGTGGTGCCGAGCCGGTTCAGTTCCTCGAACAGATGTACCAGGCGCAGCGCCATGCTGTCGTCGACATTGCCGGTCGGTTCGTCCGCGAGCAAAAGGCGCGGCCGGGCGATCACCGCGCGGGCGATGGCGACGCGCTGCTGCTGGCCGCCCGACAGTGTCGGCGGACGCGCGCGCATGTGGTCCTTGAGCCCGACCCAGGCGAGCAGTTCGGTGACGTGCTTCTCGACCTCGCTCCGCCGGGCCCCGGCGACGCGCAGAGGCAACGCCACATTATCGAATGCTGACAAGTGGTTAAGCAGTTTGTACTCCTGGAACACGACGCCGACACGGCGGCGCAGCGCCGGCAGTTTGTCGCGCGGCGTGGTGGCGATGTCGTTGCCGAAAAGCGAGATCAGGCCGCGCGTCGGGCGCAGTGCCAGGTAGATCAGTTTGAGCAGCGACGACTTGCCCGCGCCGCTCTCGCCGACGAGAAAATGGAACGAACCCGGCGCGAGTTGGAAGCTCACGTCCTGCAGGACCTCGGGGCCGAGACCGTAGCGCAACCCGACGTTCTCGAACCGCACGATGTGGTCTTCGGCTTCCATTTCTTCGGTTTGCACAATGCCTCCGTTCCGGGTCGGCGCCAGGTGCTCAGGCACGCGTCGCCGCAGCCGGCACAATGCCACGAGTGGCGGCTTGGCGTCCAGGGTACCATGGCGGTGGCGCGGCGGCGACAGCCCGAGCGGGTTGCGTTCGATTCAGGCTAACCCTATAAATGTTCAAACACACCGGATCCGTTCCTGTATGATCATTACCTGCCCCAATTGCGCGACCCACTATAATATTCAGCCGGCGATGCTCGGCAGTGGGCGCCACACACGTTGTTTCAATTGCGGGCATTCCTGGTTCCAGCAGCCGGTCGTCTCTTCGCCGCCGCCGCCGCCGGCGCGCCCGCCGAGCGGCGCCCAGGGCGGCATTATGCCGGCCATGGGCTATCCGCAGCAGGCGATGGGCTATCCGCCCCAGCAGATGGCGCCCTACATGCCTGGCGGCCAACCGATGGCCCAGCCCATGGGGCAGCCGATGGGCGGATATATGGCGCAGCCGCAGGCGATGCCGCAGCAGGGCGGCTGGCCCGCCGCCGCCATGGCCGCGGCGCCCGCGGCGATGCCGCAGCCGATGCCCGAACCGGAGCCGGAGCCCGAACCGGAGCCCGAACCCGAGATCGAAGAACCCGATTTCGACGCCGCGCTGGCTGTCGACGACGAGGACGACGACGAAATGGAGATGGCGCCGGAACCGGCGTCGGCGGCATCGGACGCCGACGACGGCGACGGCCTGTCGCAGGCCGACCTGGATGCCATGTTCGGCGAGGACGAAGAAGCCGCGCCGATGGAATCGCTGGTCGATTCGCTCGACGAGAAGGACGACGACCTCGGTGACGACATCGATCCCGAGGACCTGCCCGAGCCGGAACCGATCCCCCGCGTCTTCTCGCCCGACGAAGATGACGAGGAAGAGGGCGGCAAGGGCGGCCTTCTGAAGACCATCCTGATCGCCGTGGCAGCCCTGCTGATCGCCTTGCTGGCGACGCTGTTCTTCGCGCGCGGCATGGTCATGGACATGCTGCCGTTCACCAAGGGCATCTATTCCGCCATCGGACTCGGCGAGAAGATCGGCGCCGGCCTCAAGATCGGCGACGCCAAACCGAGGCGGGCCACCGTGCGCGGCAAGGAAGCGTTGATCGTCGAAGGTGTCGTCAGCAACGTCTCCGACGTGTTGCGCCAAGTGCCGATGATCAAGGTCGCACTCCGCGACGGCGAGAACCACGAAGTCCAGTCGGCCATGTCGGCGCCGATCAAGAGCGAGCTCAAGGCCGGCGAGAGCATCAAGTTCAGGGTGACGCTGATCGAGCCGTCGCCGCTGGCGCGCCGTGTCGAGGTGGTGTTCGCCGCTGCCGAGGAAGCCAAGGACGGCGCCAAGAAGCCGGCGCACTGAACCTTCGTCTCTGGCCCGTCACCCCCGCGAAAGCAGATGTCCGGTTAAAAACCGGAATCTCAGGACACCGCACAGCTGTCTGGATTTCCGCTTGCGCGGGAATGGCACCTGTTAATGGGTCACCAGGGGAATCTAGAACCGCTTGATCAGGCGGTCGATGTAGTCGCGTTCGGGGCGCGGGCGGAACTGCTCGCCGGAGCGGCGGCGCAACTCCTCCATGATTTCGCGTGCCCGCATCAGTTCCAGCTGGCTCGGAATCTTGATGTCGCCGTCATCGACGTTGCCGTTGGTGGCATTGCCCGGACGGCGGCCGAACGGGTCGCGGCCCTCTTGCATGGGACCGCGCTGCTGGCCCATGCCGACACCCATGCTGCCGCCCTGAGACTGGCGCGCCATCTGTTCGGCCAACTGGTCGGTGGCGCGGCGGAGCGCGTTCAGCGCTTCCGTCTGGTCGCGCGCGGCGCGCGCACCGTCGTCGCCCCGCAGCGCCTCGCCGGCGCCCTTCATGGCGCGTTCGGCCTCGCCCAATGACGGCGGAATATTGCCGAGCATCTCGTCCATCTGCAGCATCATGCGGCCAAGCTCGCGGCGCAGCCGCTGCTGGTCGGGGGCAAGATCGCCCATCTGGCCCTGCTGACCCTGCTGACCCTGCTGACCCTGCTGGCCCTGTTGCCCCTGCTGGCCGGGACGCTGGCCGAGCTGCTGGTCGCGCAGCCGGTCCTGCTGGCGGCGGAAGGTGCGGTCGAGCAGCTGCTGCTGGCGCTTGCTCAGGTCACGCAGGTTGTTGAGCATCTGGCGGCTTTTGTTCATCTGCGAGTTGGGCTGCGCCAGGCGTGCGCCGTTGCGCAGCGCATTGAGCATCTGGTTGAGCTGCGACAGCATCTGGCGGGCGGCATCGCGCGCGCCGGACTGGCTCAACTGGCGCGCCTGGTCGAGCATCTTCTGCAGGTCCTGGCTTTCCAGCATTTGCTGCGTGCCCTGGTCGATCGGCTGGGTCAGGCCGTTGCGCTTCAGATGTTCGGCCAACGCCTGCATGTATTTGTCCATGGCGCGCTGCAGCTCGTCCATCAGCCTCTCGATCTCGCGGTCGTCGGCGCCTTCCTTGAGCGCCTTCTCGAGCCGCTCCTGGATGTCGCGCATTTCGCGCTCGGCGATGGAGAATTCGCCGTCCTCGATGTGCAGCGCGGTGTCCCACAAGAGCTTCTGCACCTCGACCCGGCGTTCCGGTTCCAAGCCGTGGCGGAGCCGGGCCTGGGCAATGGAGAGCGCCAGGAACACGGCGGTGTTGTCGTAGAAATGCTTGGGCCTCTCGGTGATCGCCTCGAGGTCGGTCACGACCTCGGCCGGCACCGCGTCGCCCGGCTTGTTGAGCTTCTTGCGCGCCGCGATCACGGCACGCGCCACCGGGTGGTTGAAGGTGCGTTCCGGCAGCGCGATCGTGATGGCCTCGGTCTCGCCCTCCTGGCCGGCGGCGTCGACCGCGACCAGCGTGACGTCGACCTCGAGACCGGCCCACGGATGGTCGGAGAAATCGCGCGTCGCCTGGCCCTTGCCGGTGGCGCCGCCCGGATTGGGCAGCGGCAGCGCCATCTCGGCGGTCTCGCCGCCGCCCGGGAGCGGCCAGCCCTCGGCATGGCGGAGCACCAGGCGCAAGCCAGTCAGCGCATAGTCGTCCTTGGCCTCGTACTGCAATTGCAGCAGGCCGCGTCCCATGTTTTTCGGCGCCTGCAGGAATTCGACCGTCGGCGCCTGGTCGGCGATCACCCGGACCGGCCAGCTGCCGGCCACCGCACCGCCGACGCGCACTTCGAGCCGCTTTGCCTCCAGGTCGTCGTCGTCGATCTCGGTCTCGACCCGGCGCCCTTGCTCGGCCTTGCCCTCTTCGAGCGCGTCGAAAACGATGATGCGTCCGCCGACCTTGAGTTCGGCGTCGCCATTGGAACGGCCCAATTGCGCGAGCACGGTGCTGCCGACCGGAACGGCGATTTCGACCGGCTCGGCCGGCGCCGCTTGTTTATCGGCGCCGGTCTTGTTGCCATCCGTCTTGCCGGCGCCGGTGGCCGCGAGCTTGGCCTGGACGGTCTCGGCCGCCTTGGCGCGGCCCTGCAGCAAAATCGGCGCCATGCGCGTATAGGCCGGCGGCGTGATCCAGATATCGAGATCGAGGGCGACGCCCTTGGCGGCGGCGGCCTGCGGCAGCAGCGCACGCTCGAAGCGCGCACCGGCGTCGCCGGCACCGGCGGCAAGCGCGATCACCAACACCAGTGCGACCCCGGTGCGGAACGCCCAAGGATCGCGTCTGGCCATGCCCGGCGACGGCAGGCCGAGCCGAAGCATGCCGAGCGCGGCGACCATGCGCCGGACGTGCGCCGACCACAGCGC
>JAYOXJ010000281.1:648-4867 GCA_038152725.1 Rhodospirillaceae bacterium | reverse complement strand
GCTCTACCTCACCGGCTATCCCGGCATGACCCTTGATGAGGTGAAGAATTTCCGCCAGCTCGACTCGAAGACCGCCGGCCACCCGGAATACGGCCATGCGCCAGGAATAGAGACCACCACCGGTCCGTTGGGGCAGGGCGTCACCACCGCCGTCGGCATGGCGCTGGCCGAGCGCCTGCTCAACAGCCGCTTCGGTGACGACCTGGTCGACCACTACACCTACGTGATCGCCGGGGATGGTTGCCTGATGGAAGGCATCAGCCACGAGGCCGTCTCGCTCGCCGGGCATCTCAATCTTTCGAAACTGATCGTGCTGTTCGACGACAACGGCATCTGCATCGACGGCAAGACCAACATGACCGTCGGCGATGACCAATTGGGCCGCTTCGCGGCGTCCGGTTGGGATGTCTCCCAGGTCGACGGCCACAACGCCGAGGCCGTCGCCGCCGCCATCGCAGCCGCGCGGGAGAGCAACCAGCCCTCGCTGATCGCCTGCAAGACCGAAATCGGCCACGGCGCGCCCAACAAGGGAGGATCCGCATCGACCCACGGTTCACCCTTGGGCGACGAGGAAATTGCTGCGGCGCGCGAGAAGATGGGCTGGTCCCATCCGGCCTTCGAAGTGCCGGCCGGCATTCTTGACGCTTGGCGCGCCGCCGGTTCAAAGGGCGCCGATGCGCATGCCGCTTGGGATAAGCGACTTTCGGCCGCCAAGACCAAGGCGGAATTCGAGCGTATGGTTTCGGGCAAGCTTGCGGACGGCTGGAAGGCCGCTCTCGATGCCCATAAGCAGCGCTGCTCAGAGGAAAAGCCGGGCTGGGCCACGCGCCAAGCCTCAGGCGAAGCACTCAAGGTCCTGACCGAGATCATGCCGGAGCTGATCGGCGGTTCCGCCGACCTGACCGGTTCGGTAAATACGAAGACTCCAAGCACGCTGCCGATCACGCCGGACGACTTCTCCGGCCGCTACGTCCACTATGGTGTGCGCGAACATGCCATGGCGGCAGTCATGAACGGCATCGCGCTGCACGGCGGCTTCATTCCCTACGGCGGCACCTTCCTGGTGTTCGCCGATTACATGAAGGGCGCGATGCGTCTGTCGTCGCTGATGAACCAGCGCGTCGTCTACGTGTTGACGCACGATTCCATCGGCCTCGGTGAGGACGGCCCGACGCACCAGCCGGTGGAAACCCTGGCAATGCTGCGCGCGATGCCGAATTTCCGCGTTTTCCGGCCCTGCGATGCTGTCGAAACCGCGGAATGCTGGGCCTTGGCGCTGGAATCGACCGATGGGCCTTCGGGCATGGTGTTGACGCGCCAGGGTGTGCCGTTGCAACGCACCGAACACACCACCGACAACCTTTGTGCACGCGGCGGCTATGTGCTGGCTGAAGCCGAAGGCGGCGAGCGCAAGGTGACGCTAATGGCGACCGGCTCCGAAGTACAGATCGCGCAAAAGGCACGCGAGATGCTCCAGGCGGAGGGTATTCTGACCGCGGTTGTCTCGATGCCATGCTGGGAACTGTTTGATACTCAGAGCCCGTCCTACCGCAAGCAGGTGCTGGGCGAGGGCGCGCTGCGCGTTGCCGTCGAAGCTGGCGTTCGCATGGGCTGGGATGCCTACGTACGTCCGCATGGCGGCTTCGTCGGGATGACCGGTTTCGGCGCTTCCGCGCCGGCCAAGCAACTTTACGAGCACTTCGGCATCACCGCAGAAAACGTCGTAAAGACGGTGAAAGAACGGCTCTAGCGCTTTATATTTATGATGCTTTCGAGTTTTTGGGAGGATTGATCAGATGGCTCTGGTTTCGCTCAGGCAGCTTCTCGACCACGCAGCCGAGAACGACTATGGAATGCCGGCGTTCAACATCAATAACATGGAACAGATGTTAGCGATCATGGCGGCCGCCAAGAAGACCGACAGCCCGGTCATCATGCAGGCCAGCCGCGGCGCGCGCAAATACGCCAACGACACCGTGTTGCGCCACCTCATCTTAGCCGCGACGGAAATGTACCCGGACATCCCGGTCTGCATGCACCAGGACCACGGCAATAACGCCGCCACCTGCATGTCGGCCATCGCCAGCGGCTTCTCGTCGGTGATGATGGACGGGTCCCTCAAGGAAGACGCCAAGACGCCCGCGTCGTACGAATACAACGTCGAAGTCACCCGCCGGGTTACCGAGATGGCGCATCTCGTCGGCGTTTCGGTGGAAGGCGAGTTGGGCTGCCTGGGTTCGCTCGAGACTGGCAAAGGCGACAAGGAGGACGGCCACGGCTTCGAGGGCACGCTCGACCACTCGATGCTGGTCACCGACCCCGACGAGGCCGCGGACTTCGTGAAAAAGACCAAGTGCGACGCCCTCGCGGTCGCCATCGGCACCTCGCACGGTGCCTACAAGTTCACCCGGAAGCCGACCGGCGACATCCTCGCCATGGACGTGGTCAAGGCGATCCACGCCAAGCTGCCGGACACGCATCTCGTTATGCACGGCTCGTCGTCGGTGCCGCAGGCGCTGCAGGACCTGATCAACAAGTACGGCGGCGAAATGCCGCAGACCTACGGCGTGCCGGTCGAGGAAATCGTCACCGGCATCAAAAACGGCGTGCGCAAGATCAACATCGACACCGATAACCGCATGGCGATCACCGCCGCCATCCGCAAGGTGCTGACCGAGAAGAAGGCGGAGTTCGATCCGCGCGCCTACCTGAAACCGGCCATCGCCGCCATGGAAGAGGTCTGCATCGACCGTTTCGAGCGCTTCAACTGCGCCGGCCAGGCCTCCAAGATCAAGGCAATCCCGCTTTCCGACATGGCGGCGCGCTATGCGTCGGGCTCGCTCGACCCGACGGTGCACTGAGGCGGAAATGGCGGCACGCGGCAACATCAAGATCGCGCCTTCGATCCTGTCGGCGGATTTCGCCCGCCTCGGCGAAGAAGTGCGCGCCATCGACGCGGCCGGTTGCGACTACGTCCACATCGACGTCATGGACGGGCACTTCGTGCCCAACCTGACATTCGGCCCACCGATCATCAAATGCATCCGGCCGCACACCAAGAAGACCTTCGACGTGCATCTGATGATCAATCCGGCACAGCCCTATCTCAAGGACTACGCCGACGCCGGCGCAGACATCATCACGGTGCACGCCGAGGCCGATCCACACCTCGACCGCTCGCTGCAATTCATCCGCAGCCTCGGCAAGAAGGCCGGTGTGTCGCTCAATCCGCACACGCCAGAGACGGTCGTCGAGTACGTCCTCGACAAGTTGGACTTGATCCTGGTGATGTCGGTCAACCCAGGTTTCGGCGGGCAAAGCTTCATTCCGGCGCAACTCGAGAAGATCCGCCGCATCCGCAAGATGATCGGCGAGCGCCCGATCGACCTCGAAGTCGACGGCGGCGTCAGCCCGGAAACCATCGCCGATGTCGTCGGGGCAGGGGCCAATGTGCTGGTCGCGGGAAGTGCCGTCTTCAAAGGCGACGACTACGCCAAAACCATCGGCGCGCTGCGCGCGGCGGTAAAGTAACGGCGATTTGACCGCAATCGCCGGACTTTCAGTCGTTTATCCTTTACTTTTCGGTGTTTACACACGAAATTGGCGCCGATCTCCACAACAATGGAGGAGGTTCGGAGCGGGCGCTCGCCGCACGCGCCAAGAATCGCTTTCTTTTTTGTAAATTGACCGATTTGACTGGGTGGTGCCGACCGGCGCGTCGCCCAATGTTTTCAAGGGGTTGGAATGGGCTTGAACGGCCTGTCGCCGCGGGCATTGTCGAAACGCATCGATACTTCGAGCGTCGGCTCCGGCGTGCGGCAAGTGGCCCGTGTCGGGCGCCGGCTCAACTTCTATTATTTTTGGGAAAAGCGGTGGTTTTTCATCGCCATGGCGATTGGTTTCGGCATGCTGCAGCTGCCGTTGCCGGCCGATCTTTCACGCGAGGGCATGATCGTGCTGACCATGTCGGTAGTGGCGACGATCCTGTTCATCACTGAACCGGTGCCGCTGCCGACAGTGGCGCTATTGATCGTGATCGGCCAGATTCTACTCCTTGGCCATGAATCGAGCGAGGTGGCAAAAAGTCTGATGACGGATTCCGTGCTGTTCATCATGGGTTCCTTGATGCTCGCCGTAGCCGTGGTCAAACAAAAGCTCGACAAGCGAATCGCATGGCTGATCGTGCGTATGACCGGGACTAAGACAGCCTACATATGTT
>JAYOXJ010000281.1:0-613 GCA_038152725.1 Rhodospirillaceae bacterium | reverse complement strand
ACATACCGTTGCCGCCATGATGCTACCTGTCGGCATTACGTTGATCACGCTGACCTCTGACGATCCGCGTGAGGTTCGCAACCTTGCCGCCGTGCTGTTGTTCTCGATTTCCTACGGCTGTTCGGTCGCCGGCATCGGCACGCCTTCGGGTGGGGCACGCAACGCCATCATGATCGGCTATTGGAAAGAGTTCTTCTACGATCCGACCAGTCCCGAAACCCGTAAATATCTGGTCGACTACCTGCACTGGATGATGCACGCCTATCCGATGTTCCTTCTGCAATTACCGTTGGTTACCGGAATCCTGCTATTCACCTTCCGCCCCGAGTACAGCAACCTATCGCGCGCCGTGGTAAAGCTACGCGCCGAGGTCGATATGCAGGGGGGCCTCAAGCCCGTCGACTGGGTTGCGATCCTGATCTTCTTCCTGGTGCTGGCCGGCTGGATCACGGCATCGGCCGAGATCGGCATGGGCACCATCGCCATCTTCGGCGCTGTCGGCTTCCTGGTCGCCGGCCTGGTGCGCTGGGAGGAGATCAATTCCGGCGTCAACTGGGGCGTCGTGCTGCTCTATGGGGCGGCGATCTCGCTGGGCGTACAGATGAAGGAAACC
>JAYOXJ010000280.1:941-4873 GCA_038152725.1 Rhodospirillaceae bacterium | reverse complement strand
TTCCAAGCCCGCGGCCGCCGCTATGGCGCAACCACCTCGAGCTGAGACGAAATCCTCCGATCTGGGTTTGCGATTGCTGTCGGCAGTCGTACTCATTCCGCCGGTCATCGCCGCAATCCACTTCGGCACGCCGTATTTCGACGCGCTCGTTGTCGTCGGCGGCGCGATCCTGATTTACGAGGTCTATTCCGCGAGTGGCCGCCGCCTGGATTGGACAATCGCCGGGGCGGCATATGTCGGCGCCGCCGTCACTGCGCTGGTTTCGCTTCGCGGAACGCCGGCCGGAGCCATGACCGTCTACTGGATGTTCGTGCTGATCTGGGCCGCCGACAGCCTGGCCTATTTCGTCGGAAGAAACGTCGGCGGGCCGAAACTGGCACCGAAAATCAGCCCGAAGAAGACCTGGTCGGGCTTTGTCGGGGCCGTGATCGGGGCCGGAATCGTCGGCGCAGTGCTTGCAATTTATTTAGAAAAAACAGATATTTGGCCATTGATTCTATGCTCGGGCGCGTTGGGTGGAATCGGCCAGTTTGGGGATTTGCTTGAATCTTGGTTCAAACGTCGATTCCATAGGAAGGATATGAGCGGTTTGATACCCGGTCACGGCGGACTTTTCGATCGCGTCGACGGACTTCTGGCTGTCGCGGTGGCTTGCTGGATCGGGCAAATGGCGATGGGGAAGGCTTTGCTGACATGGCTTTGAACGCGACAGAGCGGGTTACGGCAGCGGCGACGGCGCCGAGGACGGTCAGCATCCTAGGTTCGACGGGCTCCGTCGGCTGCAACACCATCGATCTCGTCACCCGTGGCAACGGCAGCTTTCGCGTCGAGGCGCTGACCGCCAACACGAATGTGGAATTACTGGCCTCCCAGGCCCGGAAAGTCGGCGCCAAGTTCGCCGTAGTGGCCGATCCTGCCCAATATGGCGCCCTGAAAACGGCGCTTTCGGGCACCGGCATCGAGGCCGCGGCCGGCGCCGATGCCGTCATGGAAGCAGCGGCGCGACCGTCCGACTGGGTCATGGCCGCCATCGTCGGTGCCGCCGGCTTGGCGCCTACGCTCGAGGCCGTACGCCGCGGCGCCACGGTCGGTCTCGCCAACAAGGAATGCCTGGTTTCCGCCGGCGACATGTTCATCCGCGAGGTCGAACGGCACGGCGCCACGCTGCTGCCGGTCGATTCAGAGCACAGCGCCATTTTTCAGGTGTTCGAATTCGACCAGGCCGAACGGGTATCGCGGATCATATTGACCGCGTCGGGAGGGCCGTTCCGCACGCGCGAACGGGCTGCCATGCGCGACGTAACCCCGGCGGAAGCCGTGGCGCATCCGAATTGGAGCATGGGCGCAAAGATTTCCATCGATTCCGCGACCATGATGAATAAGGGCCTTGAATTGATCGAGGCTTATCACCTGTTCCCGGTCACCGAGGACCGCATCGAGATCCTGGTGCACCCGCAATCTGTCATTCACAGCATGGTCGAATACGTCGATGGCTCCATGCTGGCACAACTCGGCACGCCGGATATGCGCACACCCATCGCCTACGCCTTGGCATGGCCCAGCCGCATGTCTGCGCCGACGCCCCGGTTGTCGCTTGCGGAAATCGGCTCGCTGACCTTCGAGAACCCGGATGTCGAACGTTTCCCGGCGCTCCGCTTGGCCCGCGAGGCACTTCGCGCCGGCGGCGCGGCACCGACCATTCTCAACGCCGCCAACGAGGTCGCGGTACAGCGATTCCTGAGCGGCGACATCGGTTTCTTGGATATCGCCGCGGTGGTCGAAACGACACTGCAAACGGTTCCCGCCGGTGCCATCAACAGCCTCGATGACGTCATTGAGGCGGACGATCTGGCGCGCGCCGCCGCACGCGGCATCAAACCCTGCGTTCCTTGATTTTTCGGCCGCTCAAGACCACCTTTTCGGCAGGCTGACTTTAGGAAGTTTATTCATGGGATTCTTCGGCTTCACCTGGTACTTCATCGTCGTATTCCTGATCGTGCTATCGATCCTGATCTACGTCCATGAATGGGGTCACTACTGGGTCGCAAAGCGCAACGGCGTACGGGTGGAGGTGTTTTCGATCGGTTTCGGGCCGGAGATATTCGGCTGGACCAATGAAGCCGGAACGCGTTGGAAAATAAGCGCAATTCCACTCGGCGGCTACGTCAAGATGTTCGGTGAGAACATGGAGGACGATGAAACCGGCGAGCCCGTGGAGATGAGCGAAGCGGACAAGGCGGTCTCCTTTCACCACAAGCGGATCGGCCAGCGCGCCGCCATCGTGTTCGCTGGGCCGGCCGTCAACTTCCTGTTCGCCATCGCTGCCTTCGCCGTTCTTGCCATGGTCCAGGGTTCGGCGACACCGCTGGCCGTGGTCGGCGAGGTTCTGCCGCAAAGCGCCGCCGCTGATGCCGGTTTCGCCAAGAACGACCGCATCGTTTCGATCGACAACAAGAAGGTCGAAACGTTCGACGATCTGCGCCGCATCGTCATGGCCAATCCTGGCCAGCGCCTGACTTTCCAGGTTGTGCGCGGCGACAATGAAATGCCTATTGCTGCCACGCCGAAGTCATCAGACGCGGAGGCCACTGAAGGCAGCCGCAAGGTTGGGCTTCTCGGCATCCGGCCGAGCCTCGAGCACCTCCGTTACGAACGCCACAATCCATTGATGGCTCTATGGATCGGCGTCGAGCAGACCTATTCGTTCAGCCTGAACATCCTCGGCTATGTCGGCGATATGATTACCGGCTCCCGCGATGCCAAGGATTTGGGCGGGCCGCTACGGATTGCGCAACTTACCGGCGAAATGGCGCAAAAAGGAATCGAGTATGTGGTCTTTTTGATGGCGGTGCTGTCGGTGAACCTGGGATTGATCAATCTTTTCCCGGTTCCGATGCTCGACGGAGGCCACTTGGCGTTCTACGCCGCGGAAGCGATTCGTGGCAAACCGCTCAGTGCCAAAGTCCAAGAATACGGTTTCCGATTGGGATTGGTTCTGGTATTGGTTTTAATGGTTTTCGTTACTTGGAACGATCTCGCAAACTGGCGCGTTTTCGAGACAATAAAACGGCTTTTCACCTAATAAACCGAGGCCGCCGGGGGAATAATTTTTGCGCATCCGGTTTCGCACCTTTCTGCCGATTTTTCTGGTCGCCGCGTTCCTGTCGGTGAGCCTTTCGGTGCGTCCGTCGGCAGCGGTCGAACTGGCGCAAATGGGTTTCGTCCAGGAAATCAGGGTCGAAGGTTCGCAGCGCATTGAGCCGGGTACGATTAAATCCTACCTGTTGATCCGCGAAGGCGATCCTTTTGACGTGCAGCGCATCGACCGTTCGTTGAAGAGCTTGTTTGCCACGGGCCTGTTCGCCGATGTCAGCATCGACCGCGAGAATGGCACGCTGGTTGTAAAAGTCGTTGAAAACCCGGTGATCAATCGGGTCGCCTTCGAGGGTAACAAGGCGATCGATAAGGAAACCCTAGAAGCCGAAGTGTCGCTGCGGCCGCGCGTCATTTATACCCGTGCCAAGGTGCAGGCAGACGTAAAGCGGTTATTGACCCTCTATAGGTTGAAGGGGCGCTTCGCCGTATCGGTCGAACCCAAAGTCATTCAATTGCCGCAGAACCGCGTCGACCTCGTCTACGAAATCGCCGAAGGGGACTCCACCGAGGTTCTCAGTGTCCGTTTCGTCGGGAACAAGGAATTCGGTGACCGCAAACTCCGTGGCGTCGTCGAGACGAAAGAAAGTGCATGGTATCGGTTCTTTTCGACCAATACCGTTTACGATCCTGATCGTGTCACACTCGACCGTGAATTGCTTCGCCGGTTCTATTTGTCCGAGGGCTTTGCCGATTTTCGTGTCAATTCCGCCGTCGCCGAGTTGACGCCAAACCGCAAGGATTTCTTCATCACTTACACGGTCGACGAGGGTGTACGC
>JAYOXJ010000280.1:0-931 GCA_038152725.1 Rhodospirillaceae bacterium | reverse complement strand
GGTGTACGCTATGCTATTGGCGATATCCAAGTCGTCGCGCAACTCCGTGATCTCAAGTCCGAGCAGATCCGCAACTCGGTCGAGCTCCAGGCCGGCAAATGGTACAACATCAACGACGTTGACAAGGCCGTGGATGCGATCACCGACCGGGTCGGCGAACTGGGCTACGCCTTCGTTGACGTCCGTCCACGGGTAAAGCGCAACCGGGACAAGAAAGTCATCGACGTCACGTTCGAGGTCAAAGAAGGGCCCCGCGTGTTCGTCGAGCGCATCGACATTGGCGGCAACGTTCGCACATTGGACAAAGTCGTCCGCCGCGAGTTTCGCTTGGTCGAGGGCGACGCCTTCAACTCGGCCAAGATTCGTCGGTCGCGCCAACGCTTACGAAACCTTGATTTCTTCGAATCCGTCAACGTCGAACAGGTGCCGGGGAGTTCGCCGGATAAGGCCGTCGTAAAGGTCGATGTCCAGGAAAAATCCACTGGCTCAATTACCTTTGGCGCCGGTTATTCTTCCAGCGTCGGCCCGCTCGGCGAAGTCGGTCTGGAAGAGAAGAACTTTCTCGGTCGTGGACAACGCGTCGGCGTCAAAGCCCAGATTGCCGGCAAACGCAGCCAAATCGATTTCTCGTTCACTGAGCCCTATTTCATGGACCGAGAAGTCGCAGCAGGTTTTGACGTTTTTCACGTCCGCCAGAACCTGCAGAAAACTAGTTCCATCGATATGTCGCGGACCGGCCTAGGCTTCCGCGCCGGCTATCACTTGACCGAAGACCTCATCGAGGGATGGCGCTACACGGTGCGCCGTCTGAAGATCGACGATGTCTCGGAAACGGCGGCTGAATTGATCAAATCTCGGATCGGCAGCGTTTACGTGTCTGAGGTCGGCCACACCCTTGGCTACGACAAGCGTGACAATAAGCTCAACCCGA
>JAYOXJ010000279.1:0-4881 GCA_038152725.1 Rhodospirillaceae bacterium | reverse complement strand
CCGCCGGTGCGCTCCATCTCCCAGGGGCCCGGCGTCGCCGAGACGAACACCGAGTCGGGCCGCATCGCCTCCCATTCTTCGAACTTCAAGGGGCGGTTGTCGACGCAGCTGGGCAGCCGGAAGCCGAATTCGGCGAGCGTCGTCTTGCGGTTGTAGTCGCCCCGAAACATGCCGCCGATCTGCGGCACGGTGACATGGCTCTCATCGACCATGAGCATCGCGTTCGACGGCAGATACTCGAACAGCGTCGGCGGCGGCTCGCCAGGTGCGCGCCCTGTCAGATAGCGCGAATAGTTCTCGATGCCGGCGCAATGCCCTGTGGTTTCCAGCATCTCGAGGTCGAAGGTGGTGCGCTCCTGCAGGCGCTGCGCCTCCAGAAGTTTGTTCTCGGCGGTGAGCTGGGCGAGGCGTTCCTTGAGTTCGGCCTTGATGCCGGGTATCGCCTGCAACAGCGTCGGGCGCGGCGTGACGTAGTGCGAATTCGGGTAGACGGTGATTTCTTCCAAGGTCGCGATCTTGTCGCCGGTCAAGGGGTCGATCTCCCAGATCGCCTCCAGCTCGTCGCCGAAGAAACTCAAGCGCCAGGCGCGGTCCTCCATGTGCGAGGGATAGATTTCGAGCACGTCGCCACGCACCCGGAAGGCACCGCGATAGAAGTTCGCGTCGTTCCGCTTGTACTGCAGATCGACCAGCCGGGCCATCAGCTGGCGTTGGTCGACGGTGGCGCCGGTGCGCAGGCGCGTGGTCATTTCCGAATAGGTCTCGACCGCGCCGATACCGTAGATGCAGCTCACCGAGGCGACGATGACGACATCGCCGCGCTCAAGCAGTGCGCGTGTCGCGGCGTGGCGCATGCGGTCGATCTGCTCGTTCACCGAGGCGTCCTTCTCGATGTAGGTGTCGGAACGAGGTACGTAGGCCTCGGGCTGGTAGTAGTCGTAATAGGAGACGAAATACTCGACCGCGTTCTCCGGGAAGAACGCCTTCATCTCGCCGTAGAGCTGGGCTGCCAGGGTCTTGTTGGGGGCCAGGATCAGGGTCGGGCGCTGCAGGTTCTGGATCACGTGCGCCATGGTGAAGGTCTTGCCCGAGCCGGTGACGCCGAGCAGAACCTGATCGCGCTCGCCGCCCTTGAGCGATTCGGTCAACTCGGCGATAGCGCGCGGCTGGTCGCCGGCCGGCTTGAATTCGGAAGCGAGCTTGAACTCCCGTCCGTCCTCGACGGGCGGGCGCTTTTCCGGCACGAACAGGGTGCGCAGGGGTTCGATCGCGGAAGTCATGTCCTTTTTATAAGGCGCCCGGCCCCGGTCATGCCAGCGGCGTTTGCCCGTCCGGTCCGATGGGTTATGGTCGAGCGGTCAATCCCAGCGAGGCCCCTCATCTTGCCAGACCAGGATCCATCTTCGGAAACCGCGGAATTCAGCCCGGGCCGCTCGGTCGCCAGGCGCGAGGACTTGCGCTTCCTGACAGGCCAAGGCCGCTACGTCGCCGACATCGACGTCGCCGGCCAGGTCCATATGGCCGTGGTGCGTTCCAACCATGCCCATGCGGAACTCAGAGCCGTCGACATATCTGCGGCGGCCGACATGGAAGGCGTGCTCGGCGTTCACACCCACGCCGACTTGGCCGCCGACGGCATCGGCACCCTGCCCTGTCATGCCATCGGGCCGCACATCTCCTATTCGGTGGTGCCGCCGCGTCCCGTATTGGCCGGCGGCCGGCTGCGATACGTCGGCGAGGTGGTCGCGATGGTCATCGCCGAGACGCCGGCCCAGGCGCTGGCGGCGGCGGAAATGGTGGCGGTCGACGCCGAGCCGCTGGAAACCGTCGTCGACATGACGGCCGCCCGCGACGCCTCGGCACCGCAACTGTGGCCGGAGGCCCCCGGCAACGTCGCCTTCCGCGCCGAACGCGGCGACGCCGCCGCTACGGCGGCAGCGTTCGATACCGCCGCCCACGTGATCGAACTCGCGGTTGAGAACAACCGGGTCCACGCTTGCCCGATCGAAACCCGCGCCGGCATTGCCAGCTATAACCCGGCGACGGAGACCTTCGATCTCATCTGCAACGTCCAGGGCGTACATGGCGCGCGGGACGAACTGGCCGATGACGTGTTCGCTATCGACCGCGAGCGCCTGCGCATCAGCGCACCCGACGTCGGCGGCGGCTTCGGTCTCAAGAACTTCGTATATCCCGAGTGGGCACTGCTGCTCTGGGCGGCATGGCGCCACGGCCGGCCGGTCAAATGGGTGGCGGCGCGCGGCGAGGACTTCATCGGCGCCGCGCACGGCCGCGACAGCCGCGTCAAGGCGCGTCTTGCCCTGGATGCGGACGGCAATTTCCTCGCCCTCGATGGCGAGATCACCGGCAACATGGGAGCCTATCTCTCGGGCGGCGGCCCCGGCGTGGCCAGCCGCGCCTTCATGACCGCCATCGGCGGCATCTACCGCATTCCAGCCGTCCACTTCCGCGCCGTCGGCGTCTTCACCAACACCCAATGCGTCGATGCTTACCGGGGCGCGGGCAAGCCGGAAGCCAACTTCATCACCGAACGGCTGATCGAGGTGGCGGCGCGGCGCCTCGGCTTCGATCCGGTGGAACTCCGCCTCAGAAATGCCATCGACAGCTTCCCATACGAGACCGCGCTCGGCCAGAGCATCGATTGCGGGCGCATGCGCGCCAACATCGAGGACGCCGTCCGCCATGCCGACCGTACCGGCTTCGCGGAGAGACGCGCCGCGACGGAACGAACCGGCAAGCTCCGGGGCTTGGGCTTTGCCTGTTTTCTGGAGACCTCGCGTGGCGCCGTCGAGGAAGGCGCCGAGGTGCGTTTCGCCGCCGACGGCAAGGTCGAGATCGCACTCGGCACCGAGTCGCAGGGCCAGGGCCACGAAACCGCGTTCACCCAGGTTGCCGTCGACCGCCTCGGCCTCGCGCCGGAAGATATCCGCTACGTCCAGGCCGACACGGCCAAGACCCGCATGGGCCTCGGTCACGGCGGCGCGCGCAGCATGTATATGGGCGGCAGCGCGCTTTCGGGTGCCATCGATGCGGCGCTGGCCAAGGCGATGCCGCTGGCCGCAGAGTTGCTGCAAACGACGCCGAAAGACGTGACGCTTAAGGCCGGCAGGTTCCTGGCCGGATCGAACAGTCAATCGGTCGCATTGATCGAGGTCGCGCGCGCGGCCAGGGACCGCGACGATGCCGGCAAAGGCATCGACAGCTTCTTCCACGTCAAGGATGCGCCCTTCACCTTCCCGAACGGCTGCCATGCGGCGGAGGTCACGGTCGACCCCGAGACCGGCACCGTCGAGCTATTGCGCTACACCGTCTGCGACGACTACGGCAACCTGATCAATCCCCGGCTGACCGAGGGTCAGGTCGTCGGCGGCATCGTCCAGGGCATCGGCCAGGCGCTCGGCGAGCATATCGTTCACGACGGCGACAGCGGCCAATTGCTGACCGGCTCGCTGATGGACTATCTGGTCCCGCGCGCCGGCATGATGCCCGTATTCCAAGTCCACCTGCAGGGTGTCCCGACCACCGTCAATCCCTTGGGTGTCAAAGGTTCCGGCCAGGCCGGCGCCATCGCCGGCGCACAGACGGTGGTCAATGCCGTGCTCGATGCATTGGCACCTTTGGGCATCGATCATCTCGATATGCCGCTCACGGCGGAGAAAATTTGGCGGGCAATTGCGGTTGCGCGCCAGGACATGCGGGCGTAGGTTTCCAGGCGTTTTCCAAATCCACCGACCCGCCAAAGGACCCGAAACCATGGCTTTCGTCGCCGACCGCCTGAGCGCCGTCAAACCCTCCGCCACCATCGCCGTCACCCAGAAGGCCCGCGACCTCCAGGCCGCCGGACGCGACGTCATCAGTCTCGGCGCCGGCGAGCCCGATTTCGACACGCCCTCCCACATTATCGAGGCGGCGAAGAAGGCGCTCGACGACGGTTTCACCCGCTACACCGCGACCAATGGCCTGCCGGAACTGCAAGATGCCATCGCCGCCAAGTTCAAGCGCGAGAACGGCCTCGACTACAAACCCTCGCAGGTTCACGTCTCCTGCGGCGGCAAGCCGGTCATCTTCAACGCCTTCATGGCGACCATCAATCCCGGCGACGAGATCATCATTCCCGCGCCCTATTGGGTCAGTTACCCCGACATGGCCGCCATGTTCGGCGGCGTGCCGGTGTTCGTCGATTGCCCGGCCGAGGTGGGTTTCAAGATGACGGCCGAGAAGTTGGAAGCGGCGATCACGCCGAAGACCAAGTGGCTGTTGCTGAACTCGCCCTCGAACCCGTCGGGCGCGGCCTACACCGAAGCCGATCTCAAGGCGCTGGCAGAAGTGCTGCTCAAGCATCCGCACGTTTGGACGCTGACCGACGACATCTACGAGCATATCGTCTATGACGATTTCAAGTTTAAGACCCTGGCCCAGGTCGAACCCGCGCTGATGGAACGCACGCTGACCATGAACGGCATGTCGAAAGCCTACTGCATGACCGGCTGGCGCGTCGGTTTCGGCGCTGGACCGGACGTGCTGATCAAGGCGATGACCAAGGTGCAGTCGCAGTCGATCTCGCACACCGCCGCCGTCTCCCAGGTCGCGTCTATCGCCGCGCTGAACGGCCCCAAGGACTTCATCCCGAAGCACAACAAGGTGTTCAAGGAGCGCCGCGACCTGGTGGTCAGCATGCTGAACCAGGCGCAGGGCATCCATTGCCCGACACCGGAAGGTGCCTTCTATGTCTATCCGTCCTGTGCCGGCACCATCGGCAAGAAGACGGATTCCGGCAAGGTCATCGAGAACGACGAGGATTTCGTCACCGCGCTCTTGGAGGCCGAAGGGGTCGCCGCCGTGCACGGCACGGCATTCGGC
>JAYOXJ010000278.1:0-4965 GCA_038152725.1 Rhodospirillaceae bacterium | reverse complement strand
ATACGATCGAAACCTTGGTGCCGACGAGGCGGTTGATGAGCGTCGATTTGCCGACATTCGGCGCACCGACGACGGCGACGAAACCGGCCCTGGGTGGTGTGTTGGTCATCGGGCTGTCGTCGCTCACGCGGTTCCTCCGTTGGCGTTGACCCGCTCCAGCAGCGCCAAGGCGGCGGCCTGTTCGGCGGCGCGCTTGGCGTTACCGGTGCCCTGGGCGGATTTCTCGCCGCTGAGCGTGACCTCGACCGTGAATGTCGGCGCATGATCGGGTCCGTCGCGGCCTACCACGTTGTAGGCCGGCAAGGGCCGGCCGGCGGCCTGGGCCCACTCCTGCAACGCGGTCTTCGGATCCTTCTGCGGTTCCGGCGTCTCGATCACCAGTTCAGCCCAGTAGCGTTTGACGAAGGCTTCGGCCGGTTGGAAGCCGCCGTCGAGGTAGATCGCGGCGATCACCGCCTCGCAGGCATTGGCGAGCACGCCTTCCTTTTCGCCGCCGCCGGTTTCGCGTTCGCCGTCCGACATGACGATATGATTGCCGAGGTCGAGTTCGCGCGCCACCCGCGCAAGCGCCTCGCGGCGCACCAAAGCGGTGAAGCGATAACCGAGATCGCCCTCCTCCTCGACCCGGAAACGCTGGTAGAGCATTTCCGCGACCACCAAGCCGAGCACGCGGTCGCCCAGAAATTCGAGCCGCTCGTTCGACTGCACGCGGTCACCGACGGCACTGGAATGCGTCAGCGCCTGTTCGAGCCGTTCCGGCTTGGTAAAGGTGTGGCCGAGCGCGGCCTCGAGATGTTGGCGACGGCCTGCCGTCATTCGATGCTCTCGAAGAAGCGCTCGAAGCGGAGCGATTTGCCCCAATTCCAGAACTCCCAGAAGCTGCCGTCGATGGAGAAGAACTTGATGGTGGCGCGGCCGACCAGGTTGGCGCGCGGGATGTAACCGACTTCGTCGAGATACCGGCTGTCCTTGGAGCGGTCGCGGTTGTCGCCCATGCCGAAGTAGTGGCCGGCCGGTACTGTGTAGACCTGAGTGTTGTCGCCGAAACCGTCGTCGGTTTCTTCGATGATGAAGTGCTTCTTGCCGTTGGGCAGAGTCTCGATGTAGCGCGGCACACGGTGGAAGCGGCCAGTCCAGCCGTCGTGCACAACGTATTCGCCGGCGTGCTCGCGCTTCACCGGGGTGCCGTTGATGTGCAGGATGCCGCCTTTGACTTGAATCTTGTCGCCGGGCAGGCCGACGATGCGTTTGATGTAATCTGTGGTGTTGTCGGTCGGCAGCTTGAACACCACGACGTCGCCGCGTTCGGGCTCGGTGAAGAAGACGCGGTCCGGAATGATCGGCAGACTGAACGGCAGCGAGTGGCGCGAGTAGCCGTAGGACGCCTTGGAAACGAACAGATAGTCGCCGATCAGGAGCGTCGGGATCATCGAGCCGGACGGAATGTTGAACGGTTCGTAGCCAACGGTACGTACACACAACGCCAGCGCGATGGCGATGGCGACGGTCTTTAGCGTTTCGCGCCAGCCGCCGGTCTCGGCCACGGCCGCCACCTTGGCGGTCGGCTGCTTTACGGCGGTTTCGCTGTCGCTGGGCTCGGTTTCAGCCATTGTGGGATCCGTTGGTTTGCGGCGGGCCGATATGGCCAGCACACCCTCCCAGTGTCAAGGTTGGGCTGTAATGCCGGGCCGTCAAGGCGGGTCAGGGGCCATGGGGGCGTCCGCCGGCAGCGCCTCGATGATGACGACGGCGTTGGCCATGGGATATTCGTCGGTTTGGGTCAGATGGACACGTGCTGTCATGCCTGTCGGTGTCAGGCTTTCCAGGCGCTTAAGCGCGCCGCCCGAGAGCAGCATGTACGGCTGCCCGCCGGGGTGGTTATGGACCGCGAGATCGCGCCAGAAGACGCCCTTCTTGAAGCCGGTGCCGAGCGCCTTCGCGCATGCCTCCTTGGCGGCGAAGCTTTGCGCGAAAGACGATGCCGGGTTCTGCCGCCGGCCGGCCTTGGCCTGCTCGCGCTCGGTGAAGACGCGCTCGATGAAGCGCGCGCCGTAGCGCTCCAGGGTTTTTTCGATGCGGCGGATGTCGCAGAGATCGGTGCCGATGCCGATGATCATCTCAGGGGTTCGGGCGCGGCTCAGGCCGTCCGCGCGCCGCCGCTTTCGCTACGCGCCTGGTTCATCAGCGCGCGCATGCGTTTGATTGCGCTTTCCAGCCCGCCGAAGATCGCCTCGCCGATCAGGAAATGGCCGATGTTGAGTTCGACGATGGTCGGGATGGCGGCAACCGGGGTCACCGTTTCGAATGTCAGTCCGTGTCCGGCATGGCATTCGAGCCCGACTTCGGCGGCGTGGCGCGCAGCGGTGACGATCCGCTCGAGTTCGCGCTCGCGCGCGACCTGGCGGGCCTCGCAGTATGAGCCGGTGTGTAGTTCCACGACCGGCGCACCGAGTGCGACGGCGGCGTCGAGCTGCCTCGGGTCGGGGTCGACGAACAGCGACACCCGGATGCCAGCGTCGACGAGTTTGCCGATATACGCCTTGAGATGGTTATGGCCGCCGATCACGTCGAGGCCGCCCTCGGTGGTCAGTTCCTCGCGCTTCTCCGGCACGATGCAGGCGGCGTGCGGCTTGTGCTTTAGCGCGATGGCCAACATTTCGTCGGTGGCCGCCATTTCGAAATTCCGTGGCACGACCAGTTGATCGGTCAGGCGCTCGATGTCGCTGTCGGAAATGTGGCGCCGGTCCTCGCGGAGATGCGCAGTGATGCCGTCGGCGCCGGCGGTCTCGGCCAGCTTGGCGGCGCGCACCGGATCGGGGAAGGCGCCGCCGCGGGCGTTCCGGATGGTCGCCACGTGGTCGATGTTGACGCCGAGGCGAAGGGGCAAGCTCTTGCGGGTGATCAGATCTGCCATCTGCTGCTTCCTGGTGGCCGGCTCCGAAGTCGTAAACTGCGACCTATGTACCGAAAACGCTTGAGAAAATCCAGAACTAGGCGGCCTGGCCGGCGGCTTTGGACGTGATCCGCCCTGACCGCCGGCAGCGGCTCTTCCGGGCTCAGGCTGGCTTGGCGGTGAAGTCGGTGTCGCTGACCGGTTCCAGCCACTCGGTGGCGGCGCCGCTGTCGTCGGACTCCGAAAGTGCAAGGTGGCACATCATCATTTCGGGTGACGCACCATGCCAGTGGCGGGTCTTCGGCGGGATGATGACCGTATCGCCGGGGCGGATTTCCTCGACCGGCTGGCCTTCCAACTGGTAGCGGCCAACGCCGGAAAGCACGTAGAGCACCTGCCCGACCGCGTGGGTGTGCCAGTTGGTGCGTCCGCCCGGCATGAAGGTGACGCGCGTGGCGCGCAGCCGCGACGGCTCTTCCGGCACGAACACTTGGTCCTGCATGACGTGACCGACGAACAGGTCGGCTGGTGCGATCTTGGTGACGTTTTCGCTGGCGCGCACGATTCTCGGTTTCATGAAATCCTCCCTCGGAAATGAATGTGGATGATTCTTAACGCGCCGATGCCCGCCGGTGCAAGCCGGCGCGTCAGCCGCGCGCGCGCTCGACGGCGTTGATCGAAGGCGACGCGCGCAGCGCCGCGATGACGTCGGTCAGGTGCCGCACGTCCTTGACCTCGACGTCGATCAGCATGTCGAAGAAGTCCTCGGACCGGTTGACGATCTTGAGGTTCGAGATGTTGCCACCGTTCTTGGCGATCACGGTGGAGATATCGCCGAGGCTGCCCGGGACGTTGAGGACCGAGATGTTGATGCGTCCGACATGCAGTTCGGGGGGCTCGTCGTCGGCCATGTTCCACGCCAGGTCGAGCCAGCGCTCGGGCATGTCGGAGAAGCTCTCCAGCGTCTCGCAATCGATGGTGTGGACGGTGACGCCGCGCCCGGTTGTGACGATGCCGACGATGCGGTCGCCCGGCAGCGGATGGCAGCAGCCGGCCATGTGCATCGCCATGCCGGGGATCAGCCCCTTGATCGAGATGCCTTCCTTCTCGTCCGCCTTGGCCGGCTTCTTGCGCCGCGCCTGGGCGAAGGAGACGACGTTTTCGACGATCGACTTGGAACGGCTCTTCTTGACGCCGGGGTAGACCGCCTCCAGCACCTCGCGGCCAGTGATGTTGCCGTTGCCGACCTGGGCGCAGAGATCGCCGACACTGGGCTGCTTGAAAACGTCGAGCACGCCGGCAAGCCCCTTGTCGGTCAGTTCGTATTCGGCGCCGGCGAAGGCGCGTTGCAGGATCGAGCGGCCGAGCTTCTCGTATTCGTCTCGCTCCTGGATGCGGATGAAGCGGCGGATCTTGGCGCGTGCCTTGCCGGTGACGACGAAGCGTTCCCAGGTCGGCGACGGCGTCTGCGCCTTGGAGGTTACGATCTCGACCTGGTCGCCGTTCCGAAGCTGGGTGCGCAGCGGCATCATGCGGCCGTTGATCTTGGCGCCGACGCAGCGGTCGCCGACCTCGGAATGGACGGCATAGGCGAAGTCGACCGGTGTCGCGCCGTGTGGCAAGTTGATCAGATCGCCCCTGGGCGTGAAGCAGAACACCTGGTCCGAGAACATTTCGAGCTTGGTGTGCTCGAGGAATTCCTCCGGCCCGGCGGCATGCTCGAGGATTTCCAAAAGCTCGCGCAGCCAGCGGTACTGCGGGCCCTCCTCGTCGGGCATGCCCTGCTTGTAGTTCCAGTGCGCGGCGACGCCGTACTCGGCGACCTCGTGCATGTGGTGGGTGCGGATCTGCAGTTCGATGCGATGGCGCTCGGGACCGAACACGCCTGTGTGCAGCGAACGGTAGCCGTTCGGCTTCGGTGTCGAGATGTAATCCTTGAAGCGTCCAGGCACCACCGGATAGGCGCTGTGCGCGATGCCGAGGGTGCGGTAGCAATTCTCGACGCTGTCGACGACGATGCGGAACGCCATGATGTCGGAAAGCTGTTCGAAGCCGACGCGCTGGCGCTGCAT
>JAYOXJ010000277.1:415-4967 GCA_038152725.1 Rhodospirillaceae bacterium | reverse complement strand
GCCACATGAAGGTCTTGTAATAGAAGCCGGCCGGAAACACCGGCGAGAGCAGATTGACGAGACCGCCGAGGTCGAACGACAGCGACGGGAACCGGTTCTGGCTGGTCGCGACGAGGCCTTCGTACAATTCGACCTGGGTCGCTTTCAGGTTCGGCTCGAAGCGATCATCGGTGCCGATGCCGATCAGCGCGTTCGGTTCCTCGTTGCCGGCGGCGAAAATGCCGCGCGGGCGGTGATACTTGAAGCTGCGCCCGACGATCTTGATGCCGTTGGCGAGCAGCGCGGAGGCTAGCGTGTCGCCGGCGTAACCGGTGAGGCGCCGGCCATCGAAGCTGAAGTTGATCGGCTGGGAGCGGTCGATCGCGCCGCCGGCGGGCGCCCTGTTGGATTGCGCGCTCATCGGTGCTCGTCCGGGCCGAGATCGTCGGTGGCGGTGCCGCTCGCCGAAATCTCGTGGTTGAGGGTGTCGCGGCGAACCTTGATCCAGCGCCGGCAGCCGGCGGTATGCAGCCACCATTCGGTATGGGGGCCGCGCGGGTTGTCGCGCAGGTAGACGAAGTCGAGCCACTCGTTTTGCGGTACGGCTTGCGGGTCGGCCGGCCTCGCCAGCGTGCCGTCGCCGCCGTAATAGAACTCGGCCAGCGATCTTTCACCACAATGCGGGCAGGGAATGAGCATCGTATACGGATCCGGTCAGTGGTTGCGCGGGGTTGCCCCGACGCCGCGTTCGTCGATGACGTAACCCTGGTTGAAGCGTTCGAGGGTGAAGTGGGCATTGAGCGCATGCGGTGCGTCGTTGGCGATGGTATGCGCCAGGCACCAGCCGGAGCCTGGCGTCGCCTTGAAGCCGCCGTAGCACCAGCCGCCGCTCATGTAGAAACCGTCGACCGGCAGCTTGGCGATGATCGGGCTGCCGTCCATGGTCATATCCATGACACCGCCCCAGGTCCGCATCAGCCGAAGCCGGCTCAGGAACGGGAACAAAGTGGTCGCGCCCTGCAGCACGTGCTCGATGGTCGGCGGATTGCCGCGCTGGGCGTAGGAATTGTAGAACTCGAGATCGCCGCCGAGCAAAATTTCGCCCTTGTCGGTCTGGCTGACGTAGGTATGCGACGCGCCCGAGGAGACGACCTGGTCGATGCAGGGTTTGACCGGTTCCGAGACCATCGCCTGCAAAAGGTGCGACTCGATCGGCAGGCGCACGCCGGCCATGGTGGCGAGGCGGCTCGAGTTGCCGGCGACCGTAATGCCGATCTTGTCCGCGTCGATGCGTCCGCGGGTCGTCTCCACGCCGGTGACCCGGCCACCGGCGCGGTGGATCGCGGTGACCTCGCAATTCTCGATGATGTCGACGCCGAGGCGGTCGGCGCCGCGGGCAAAGCCCCAGGCGACGGCGTCGTGGCGCGCGGTGCCGCCGCGGGGCTGCAGCATGGCGCCCTGGATCGGCAGTCGGGTATTGGGGGAGACGTCGAGCAGCGGAATGCGCCGCGCCAGTTCGTCCCGCGGCACCCAGACCGCGTCGATGCCGTTCAGGCGCATGGCGTTGGCGCGCCGGCGCACGATATCGACCTGGGAGTCGTAGTGGATCAGGTTGTAGACGCCGCGCTGGGAGAACATGACGTTGAAGTTGAGGTCGGCGGAAAGTCCTTCCCAGAGCTTCAGCGAGTGCTCGTAGAAATGCGCGTTTGGCTCCAATAGGTAGTTGGAGCGCACGATGGTGGTGTTGCGCCCGGTGTTGCCGCCGCCGATCCAACCCTTTTCGAGCACGGCGACATTGCGCACGCCATGCAACTTGGCGAGATAATAGGCGGTTGCCAATCCATGCCCGCCGCCACCGATGATGATGACGTCGTATTTCGGTTTGGGTGCTGGGCTGCGCCAGGCCTCGGGCCATTTGCGGTGGCCGCTGAAGGCGTTCTTGAGGAGATTGAAGGCAGAGTAACGCACGGTCAAAACGCTTCTTGTTTGGGGTGGTGTCAGCTTTGCGTATTCAGCGACGTGATGAATTCCTGCAGGTGGTAACTCATTTCGGCCTCCGCGATGGTGGCGTCGCGGCGGCGTATCGCATCGTAGAGGCGTTCGTGCGAGACATGCAGCGGCGGAAACTTGGCGACTTTCGGCCGCCATTGTGACTGAATCATCGTGACCTTGTCATGCAGGTCGCGAAGTTCAGATTCAAGGAAAGAATTTTTCGAGTACTTGCCGATCAGCAGGTGGAATTCCCGATCGAGATGGAGGTAGTCCTCGATATCCCGGCGCATGGCCGCCTCGTTCATGCTCTCCAGTTTGTTGCCGAGTTCGACGATCTCATCGTCTGAAGCGTTCTGCACCGCCATGCGCACCGCTAGGCATTCCAGCGACTCACGTACCTGATAGATGTAACGCACGTCATCGACGCTGAACGCGCGCACCACATAGGCACGGCCGACTTTCTCGATCAAACCCTCGCGCAGCAGCCGCGTCAGCGCTTCGCGCACCGGTGTTCGGCTGGCGCCATAGCGGGCTGCGATGTCGGTCTCGTAGAGGCGGCGTCCGGGTTCGATGTCCTGGGTGCCGATGTCGCGCTTGAGCAGTTCGTACACGACGACGCTGCGGCGCAGGTACCCCGGCGCACGCTCAGGCGTTTTGGCGAGACATCTATTCCGTTCGGCTTCCATCCGCACTGCTATAAACCCGGTTCCCTACGATGCAAGCACCTTGAGAACGCTGTGCCGCATCCATTGCTAAATCATCTTCTGTATACTGAATAAGTTACCTAGCTGACCGAACCGATAACCGTCAAGCCAATCAAATCTCCTGCAAGCCCTGGATTTTTGACAGCCAATTGCCACTAAAGACATTGATAACGCTGGTTATAGCCGATCCACGGAGAGCCAGCAAGGATTTGCCCGATGCTCTCGGTCAGCGCTTTCGATTTGATCATGGTTGACTAGCTTTATACTCTGTATACATAATGGCGCCCTATAAAACGGTTAAAGGCCCGGATTGGTGCCAGCGCGCTGGTCTCGGGCGAAATCAATGGGTGCCCAATTGGAGGATGCAGGAATGTTCAAGAAGCTTATCGTCGCGGCCTTGGCCTTTACCGTGCTCGGAGCGGGCGGGTTCGCGAAAGCCGATACGTTCGACAAGATCAAAAAACGCGGCAAGATCATCGTCGGCGTTAAGCCGGACTACAAACCGTGGGGTTTCGTCGACCCCAATGGCAAGCTGATCGGCCTCGAGATCGATCTGGCAGGTGACGTGGCCAAGGCCCTTGGCGTCGAAATCGAGCTGGTTCCCGTCCAGACCGCGAACCGCATGCAGTTCCTGCAGCAGGGCAAGGTCGACATGTTCATCGCGACGATGACCGACCGAGCCGACCGCCGCGAGGTCGTTGGCACCACGGTGCCGAACTACTATTCGTCCGGCACCAACGCCATGGCGCGCAAGAGCCTCAAGCTTAAAGACTGGGGCGATCTGCGCGGCAAGCCGGTCTGCACCAAGCAGGGCTCGTTCTACAACAAGCCGATGTCGGAAGAGTTCGGCATCAAGTTGATGGCCTTCGTCGGAAACGCCGAAGCCAAGCAGGCGCTCAAGGACAACTGCTGCCTGGCATGGATGTACGACGATTCGTCGATCCAGAACAACCTTCAGGATCCGCAGTGGGCGGATTTCGAAATGCCATTCGTGACCCGCGATGCCGCGAGCTGGGGCATCGGCGTGCCGAAGGACGAACAGGAAACGGCTTTCGGCCGGTTCATCTCCGGCATCGACGACGTCCGCATTCTGCGGTCCTGGGCCGGCTTATCGAGCGAGACGCCGGACATGCAGGCGGTCTTGGGCGAACCCGACATCGAAGGCGTGTTCGTCGCGGTCTCCGCCTACAAGGGCTTCATGACCTCGCCGGCCGTGGGCCGCGTGATGTCGCAGCTCCTGATCTATGGCAACGCCAACGATCCGGTGGTCGAGCCGTTGCACCTGCGCCGTTTCCAGACCGGTGAGTTGGTGCCCGAACCGCTGACCAACCAGGACTTGTCGGGCGGGGTCGGCAGCAAGAAGCATTGAACCGGTGGAGACGCCGATGCTGTCGGGCTATGATCGACGGCAGCCGGTGACGAGACCGCGCCGGTGGAACTACGGAAAGAAGGAAGAGGTAGAACATGGCCCTCAGTCTCCCCCCCAAAGACAAACTGACGGTGCAGTTCGCACATTCCGCCTATCGCATGGGCGAGGTGTTCGAGGCGCGCAACACGGGGATAAAAAGCTTCCACACCTGGTCCGTCGACGAAACGTTGGCGCGGGTCGGCGAGGCCGATGTTCTGGTGATATCCGGCTTCTGGCGGAACGAGATCCTGGAGAAGGGCAAGAACCTCAAATACGTCCAATCCATCGGCGCGGGTTACGACCAGTTCCCGTTGGATGAGTTGAAGAGCCGCGGCATCCCGCTTTGCAACGCCAGCGGCGCCAACAAGAACGCCGTCGCCCAGCATGGCGCTTCGCTGCTGTTGGCGCTGGCCCGGCAATTGCCGCAGGCCCGCGACAATCAGCACAAGCATGTCTGGCGCGACATGAT
>JAYOXJ010000277.1:0-405 GCA_038152725.1 Rhodospirillaceae bacterium | reverse complement strand
CCGTCATCGCCGATCGTGAGGACGACCTATATGGGCACACGCTCCTGATCTTCGGCCTCGGCGCCATCGGTTCCGAGTTCTCGCGCATCGCCAAGGCGCTCGGCATGAACGTGATCGGCCTCAAGCGCGATCCGGCCAAGCATTCGAGCGCCGCTGACGAGGTCCATGCCAGTGCCGATCTGCCCAAGCTGATCGGCCGTGCCGATTTCGTCGCACTCTGCTGCCCGCTGACGGCGGATACCAAGGGCATCATGAACGAAGCCATGTTCAAGGCGATGAAGCCGACGGCTTATCTCATCAATGTGGCGCGCGGGCGCTGCGTCGACGAGCCATCATTGCTGAAGGCGCTCAAGGAAAAGCAGATCGCCGGCGCGGCGATCGATCATTTCTGGGATGAGCCGCTGC
>JAYOXJ010000276.1:3360-4990 GCA_038152725.1 Rhodospirillaceae bacterium | reverse complement strand
CCCTCGCCCTGGCCGGCGCCGCCGACAGCGGACTCCAGGCGCGCACGCTCGGCCGCATCGGAAATCCGCCTGGAGATCGAAACGCCGGCATCGAAAGGCTGAAACACGAGATCGCGGCCGGTGAGCGAAATCCGCGTCGTCAGCTTGGGCCCCTTGTCTTCCTCGGCATCACGGGTGACCTGGACCAGGACCTTGTCGCCCTCGGCCAGGTAATCGGAAATCTGGTCCTCGCCCTCGCCGACCGGCTTGGGACGCACTTCGGGCAGGGCCAGGAAGCCGGCGCGCTCCTCGCCGATGTCGACGAAGGCCGCCTGCAAATTGTTGATGACCGCCTCGACGCGGCCGAGATAGATGTCGCCGACACGGGTCTCGGCGCCGACGCGGTGAATGCCGAGCCCGGTCAGGCGCTCACCGGAAAGTTCGGCGATGCGGGTTTCGCCCGGCGCGGCGGATATCAGGATGCGGTCGACGGTCATGGCTCCGGTCATGCTACACGGACGCCTTCGAGCAATGCCAGGGTTTCGTACAATGCCAGGCCGACGACGTTGGAATACGACCCGTTGATCTTGACGACGAAAGCGCCGGCGCGGCCCTGGATCGCGTAGGCGCCGGCCTTGCCCTGCCACTCGGCACTCTCGATGTAGGCATCGATCTCGGCCGCCTCGAGGCGCTTGAACTGGACCTGGGTCACGACCACGCGGCTTCGCCGCATGGCACCGGCGGCAACGCAGATGCCGCCGTAGACCCGGTGGCGGCGGCCGGACAGCAGCTTGAGCGTCTTTCGGGCCTCGGCCGCGTCGGCAGGCTTGTCGAGGATGCGCCGGCCGCAGGCGACGACGGTGTCGGCGGCGAGCACGACTGCGTCGGGGAATCGTGCGGCGACGGCATCGGCCTTGGCCTGCGCCAGCCTGGCGGCGAGCACGCGCGGCAATTCACACTTGAACGGCGACTCGTCGATCTCGGCCGGTTCGACGCGGTCGGGCGTGACGCCGACCTGCGCCAATAAATCCAGCCTTCTCGGCGAAGCGGAAGCGAGAACGAATGGGCCGGTCATCGACCGGGCCCGTTACTTGAAGCGGAAGGTGATGCGACCCTTGGTAAGGTCGTAGGGAGTCATCTCGACGTTCACCCGGTCACCGGCCAGCACGCGGATGCGGTGCTTGCGCATTTTTCCCGCCGTATGGGCGAGAATTTCGTGATCGTTATCGAGCTTCACCCGGAACATCGCGTTCGGGAGAATTTCGGTGACCGTGCCGGAAAACTCCAACGGCTCTTCTTTAGCCATGTCTCTCTCAGGTTGGTTTCAACGTTCTTGCCCCCGCAAGGCCTCCTAAAATGCCGTCAAATCCTATCCGGTCAAGGTTTTTTGCGGGGTTGGGGGTTTTTCGACTGCCTCACACATCCACCGCGTGCGCTTGCGGAAAGCGGATTTTGATGCGGTTCATCAGCTGGTCGCGCACCTGGCGATAGGCATTCAGGCGCTGTTCGCGGTCCTCGGTATCGATCACCGAGGGATCGAAAGTGTTCCAGAACTCGATCTCAACGGCCATGACGCGGGTCAGTTCGACGGCGCGGTGCTGGGCTTCCGGCGACAACGGCACGATCAGATCGAAATAGTCGTCCTCCAGAT
>JAYOXJ010000276.1:2974-3350 GCA_038152725.1 Rhodospirillaceae bacterium | reverse complement strand
TCGTCGAAGGTTTTGGGGTGGTGACGCGAGATGTCGATGCCGATCTCATCCATCACCGCCACCGCATAACCGTCGATCTCGCTCGAGCGCACGCCGACGGAATCGACGTAGATGCGCGTGCCGTGCAGGAACTTGAGGATGCCTTCCGCCATGGGCGAGCGCACGGCGTTCATGGTGCAGCAGAACAATACGGCGGAAGGCAGCTCGACCATCTAGCCCTAGGCCCGTATGTGTAGCACGCATACGAGCGTGAACAGACGCCGAGCCGTCGGCTTGTCCATCTCCACATCGGCGGCCAAACGTTCGGCGAGGAGATCGGCGCCTTCGTTGTGGATGCCGCGCCGCGCCATATCGATGGCCTCGATCTGCGACGGCG
>JAYOXJ010000276.1:2074-2964 GCA_038152725.1 Rhodospirillaceae bacterium | reverse complement strand
TGCCCGGCAGGGTCAACCGGGCGACACTCGCGTCGCTTTCGTCGCGGACATCGAACACCAGCCGGTTGTCCTCGATGCCCAGGTGCAGGTTGTAGGGGCCGTCGGGGCCGGCGTTGAGGGCGAACTCGTTCTCGTCCAAGAGATCGTAAATCGCGACCTTGCGCTCGTGTTCGACCTGCGGGCTGCGGCGAACGACGGTGCGCTCATCCAGCGTGATCTTGGCGATGCGTCCGGTTTCCGCCGCCACGGCCCGCCCCCGTCAGCGTTCGGGACCGCGGTTGAGCCGGATCGACAGCGACAGCGCATGCGCGTCGAGCCCCTCGGCGCGCGCCAGGCTGATGGCCGCATCTCCGACCTGGGCGAGGCCCTCGGCGTCGCATTCGATCATCGAGGTGCGCTTCATGAAATCGAGCACGCCGAGGCCAGACGAGAACCGGGCCGAGCGCGCCGTCGGCAGCACGTGGTTAGGTCCGGCGAGATAGTCGCCGAGCGCCTCCGGCACGAAGCGTCCCATGAAAATAGCACCCGCATTCTTGACGCGGCTGCCCAGGTCTCGGGCACTCTCGGCGGCGATCTCCAGATGATCGGGCGCGACACGGTCGACCAGCGGCAGCCCGGCGTCGAGCGACGGCACGGTGAAAATGGCACCGTGCGCATTCCAGCTCTCGCGCGCCGTCGCGGCCCTGGGCAGGGTCTTCAAATGGTTCTCGACGGCGGCGGCGACGGCATTGGCAAACCCGACGTCGTTGGTGACGAGGATAGCCTGCGCGGCGGTGTCGTGTTCGGCCTGGCTGAGCAAATCGGCGGCGATCCAGGCGGGATCGTTGGCTCCGTCGGCGAGAACCAGGATTTCCGAAGGGCCGGCGATCATGTCGATGCCGACGGTGCCG
>JAYOXJ010000276.1:0-2064 GCA_038152725.1 Rhodospirillaceae bacterium | reverse complement strand
CCACGTAGGCGTTGCCGGGCCCGACAATCTTGTCGACAGGCTTGATGGTCTCGGTGCCGTAGGCGAGCGCGGCGACGGCCTGGGCGCCGCCGATGCGGTAGACCTCGTCAACGCCGGCCAGTTTCGCCGCCGCCATGACCAGAGGATTGACGACGCCGTCGGGCGTCGGCACCACCATGACCAGACGCCGGCAGCCGGCCACCTTGGCCGGCAACGCGTTCATCAGGACCGACGACGGATATGCGGCGGTGCCGCCCGGCACATAGAGCCCGGCGGCGTCCACCGCACCCCAGCGGTAGCCTAAGCGAATGCCGGCCTCATCGGTGAAGTCGAGATCGTCCGGCAACTGCTTTTCGTGGAAGGCGCGAATGCGCGTCGCCGCGACCGAAAGCGCCGCCAGGGTCTCGGCATCGCACTGGCTGGCCCAATGGTCGATTTCGCGCCGCCCGATGCGCATCGGGTGTTCAGAGAGATCGAAGCGGTCGAACTTGAGGGTCAGTTCGCGAAGTGCCGTGTCGCCGCGCTTGCGGACGTCCTCGATGATCGCGGCGGCCGCGTCGTCGACGTCCTGTTCGGTCTCGCGCTTGGCGCCGAGGAACTGCTGGAATTTTTCTTCGAAACCGGGATCGGCGAAGTCAAGCCGCAAGGTCATGGACGGCCTCCTCGAAGCGGCCGAGCCAGTGGTTGATCTCGGCCGGCCGTGTCTTCCACGCGGTCCGGTTGATGGTGAGCCTGGACGTGATGTCGCAGATCTTCTCGATCTCGGTCAGGCCGTTCGCCTTCAGGGTGGCACCGGTCGAGACCAGGTCGACGATGCGCCGGCAGAGCCCCAGGCTGGGGGCCAGTTCCATCGCACCGTTGAGCTTGATGCATTCGGCCTGCACGCCGCGCCGGGCGAAGTGTTTCTTGGTCAGGTTCGGATACTTGGTGGCGACGCGGATCGACGACCATGTCCTGGGGTCGTCGCCGCCGATCATCTCGTCCGGTTCGGCGACCGAAAGCCGGCAGTGGCCGACGCCGAGGTCGAGCGGCGCGTAGAGATCGGGGAAATCGAATTCCATGATCACGTCGTTGCCGGCAACGCCCATGTGCGCCGCGCCGAAAGCGACGAAGGTAGCGACATCGAACGAGCGCACGCGGATGATCTCGAGCCCGGCCACGTTGGTGGCGAACTTGAGCTGACGGCTTTCGGGGTCATCGAAGGCCGGTTCCGGCTCGATCCCGGCACGGCGCACCAAGGGCATGACTTCCTTGAGGATTCGTCCCTTGGGCAGGGCCAGGATGAGATTGTCGTTGGCGATCATGGCGCTCATGGCTCGCATCTCCATTTGCGCTGCATTCATAGTGGTTTATGCGGGGGGTTTCAAACATCGCCTGCGCCGCCGGCCAATCGCCGAAAGGCGGTCAATTTCGGTAGGTGGCGATCTTGAACGCGGCGAAAGTGAAGAAAACGCCCAACGCGCCTTCGATCCACCGCCGCGCCCTGGCATAGAAGGCAATCACCGGCCGGGTCGAGAACGTCACCGCGTAGGCGAGATGGCCGGCGACCGAAAGCCCGGTGGCGCTGGCGACGAGAGCGGCACCGACCCAGAACGGCGCGTTGTCGCCGAGACCGATGCTGACGATGGCGATCCACTGCAATGCCGCCTTCGGATTGGTCATCTGGATCGCGAGCCCACGCCAAAACAGGTTGCCGTTAGCCAGCGCCTTGGCGTCGACCGCGACATCCGGCGCCGCCGCCGCCCGGAACGCCTTGAAGGCGAGCCACAGCAGGTAGACCACGCCGAACACCCTGAGCACCGTTATCACTTCGGCATAGGCCGACATCAGTGCGGTCATCCCGGAGACGGTCAGGGTCGCCCAGATCCCGGACCCGACGCCGACGCCGAGCGCCAGCGCCATGCCGTGGCGGCGCCCTCGCTGCATGGAGGCGCCGATGATCGCCAGGATATTCGGCCCGATGACGGAAAAGCCGACGGAGAAAACGCCGATCGCCAGGAGCAGGCCGGAGTGATGTTCGTTCATCACATTCCCCCCAAGCGCAGTTCTCAGCCCTCCTTGACG
>JAYOXJ010000275.1:2321-5011 GCA_038152725.1 Rhodospirillaceae bacterium | reverse complement strand
AGTTGCCGCCCGAGCCGATGCCGATCACGCCGTCGTCGGGCTCCAGCACGTCGCCGTTGCCGGTCAGTACCAGCGACACCTCCTTGTCGGCGACCGCCATCATCGCTTCCAGGCGGCGCAGATAGCGGTCGGTGCGCCAGTCCTTGGCGAGCTCGACGCAGGCGCGCGTGAGCTGGCCGGGATAGGTCTCGAGTTTGCTTTCCAGCCGTTCGAACAGCGTGAACGCGTCGGCGGTGGCACCGGCGAAGCCGCCGATCACGTCGCCGCCGGCGAGCCGGCGGACCTTGCGCGCACCGCCTTTGATCACGGTGTTGCCGAGCGAAACCTGACCGTCGCCGGCCACAACCACCTTGGCCCCCTTGCGAACACAGAGGATCGTGGTGCCATGCCAGTCTGCCATGCGGGGTTCGTTATCGGCCATCGGCGCCTCCTTCACGGTAACGCCCGGCTATGCGCCGGGCGCCGCGACTATACCCTGTGATATCGGTTTGGGAAGGCCTCCCTGCAACCCACTACGCAACCTTTACATAGACCCTGCGGGGCGCGATTGCACACTGGCGAACGCGGCGGGTTCCTGTTACAAGACAGCCGCCTTACCCAAGTGCAAGGAGCCGAACATGCGTACCGGCAAGGTGGAACGCCGCACCAAGGAGACCGAAATCGCCGTCACCGTCGATCTCGACGGCACCGGCGAATATACCGTCAGCACGGGCATCGGGTTTCTCGACCACATGCTCGAGCAGTTGTCGCGCCACAGCCTGATCGACCTGGACGTCCAGGCGAAGGGCGATTTGCACATCGATTTCCACCACACAACCGAGGACACCGGCATCGCCATCGGCGAGGCCGTGGCCGAGGCACTGGGCGACCGCAAGGGCATCCAGCGCTACGGCTCGGCCGTCATCCCCATGGACGAGACCTGCACCCGCGTGTCGCTCGACGTTTCCAACCGGCCCTACCTGATCTGGAAGGTCGACTTCACCAAGCCGAAGCTCGGCGACATGGACACGGAACTGTTCAAGGAGTGGTTCCAGGCCTTCGCTCAGGCGGCCGGCATCACGCTGCATGTCGAGAACATGTACGGTGAGAACAACCATCATATCGTCGAGTCGTGCTACAAGGGGCTGGCCCGCGCGCTCCGTCAGGCGGTCGAGATCGATCCGCGCAAGTCGGACGCCGTGCCCTCCACCAAGGGAACCCTCGGCGGATCGCTCTAAACCGGGCGGCCCGCCGCCGAACTCAACGACCCGAACGGATCCTCGTCATGAAGGTCTACACCGTTCATCTCCGCCGCGAAGGCCTCGACCCCGACCGCGACCTCGTCGTGGTCAAGGAAGGCTTCTGCTGGCCGGCGTTCCTGTTCACCGGCCTCTGGGCGCTGTGGCATCGCCTGTGGCTGGCGGCGATCACCATCATCGCGCTCTCCGCCGCCTGCTCGATGATCGCCAAATGGCTCGGCGCCGACAGCCTGGTGCAGGGCACGCTTGGCCTGGCCGTCTCGGTGCTGATCGGCTTTGCGGCGAACGATCTCCGCCGCCGCCGGCTCGAACGCCAGGGCTTCGTCAACGCCGGCGTTAGTTGCGGCGACGACGGCGACGCCGCGCTGCTGCATTTCCTGCGCGGCCATCCGGAAATCGCGAGAGCCGCATGAGCGTCGCCATCATCGATTACGGCTCGGGCAACCTGCGCTCGGCGGCCAAGGCTTTCGAACGCGCCGTCGCCGAGCTCGGGCGCAAGGACGCCGTTGCCGTCACCAACGATGCCGACGTGGTCGCCAGGGCCGACCGCGTCGTGCTACCGGGCGTCGGCGCCTTTGCCGATTGCCGCGCCGGCCTCCATGCCGTCGACGGCATGGTCGACGCGTTGACGGAGGCCGTCACCGCCAAGGCGCGGCCGTTTCTCGGCATCTGCGTCGGCATGCAGCTGATGGCCGAGCGCGGCCTCGAGCATGGAGAGACCCCCGGTTTCGGCTGGATCGCCGGCGAAGTGGTCGCCATCACGCCCTCAGACTCGACTTTAAAGATACCCCATATGGGATGGAATTCATTGATACTTCGGGAAGTACGTCACCCGGTGTTCGCGGGCCTCGACCAGGGTGCGCATGCCTATTTCGTGCACTCCTACGCGATCCGCTGTAAGGACGTTAACCATGTGCTGGCGCGCGTCGAGTATGGCGGCGAAGTCACCGCCGCGGTCGGCCGCGACAACATGGTCGGAACCCAGTTCCATCCCGAGAAGAGCCAGGCTACCGGCTTGAAACTGATATCGAATTTCCTAAATTGGACGCCGTGAGGCGATCCCGAACGAACCTCAAAAAACTGGAGTCGGCTGCGCAATGATCTTCTATCCCGCCATCGACCTGAAGGACGGCAAGTGCGTGCGGCTGCTGCATGGCGACATGGAGAAGGCGACGGTCTTCAACGACGACCCTGGCGCGCAGGCCGCCGCCTTCGAGCAGTCTGGCAGCGAATGGTTGCATATTGTTGATTTGAATGGAGCTTTCGAGGGCGAGCCGGTCAACGGCGCGGCTGTCGAGCAGATCCTTGGTAAGGTTAACATCCCGCTGCAGTTGGGCGGCGGCATCCGCGACATGGCGACCATCGAAGGCTGGCTCGAGCGCGGCGTCCGCCGCGTCATTCTCGGCACCGTTGCCGTGCGCGACCCCGATCTGGTGCGCCGCGCCTGCCGCG
>JAYOXJ010000275.1:929-2311 GCA_038152725.1 Rhodospirillaceae bacterium | reverse complement strand
AGATCACAGCGCTCGACCTCGCGCGCCGCTTCGAGGACGCCGGCGCCGCCGCCATCATCCATACCGACATCGGCCGCGACGGCGCCATGCAGGGGCCCAACCTGGAAGCCACCATGGAACTCGCCGGCACGATGTCGACGCCGGTGATCCTGTCGGGCGGCGTTTCCTCGATGGCCGATCTCGAACGCGCCGCCGACATGGGCCGCGGCGTGCTCGAAGGCGTCATCTCCGGACGCGCCGTCTACGACGGCCGCATCCGCGTCGAAGACGCGGTGGCGCTGTTGAAGGCGGCGTGATGGTGAAAGCGTCATCATGCTGAAAGCGAGGGTCATCCCCTGCCTCGACGTCGAGGGCGGCCGCGTCGTCAAGGGCGTCAACTTCGTCGACCTGATCGATGCCGGCGATCCGGTCGAGCAGGCGCGTCTCTACGACGCCGCCGGCGCCGACGAGCTCTGCTTTCTCGACATCACCGCCAGCCACGAGAACCGCGACACCATCTTCGACGTGGTCGGACGCACCGCCGAGCAGTGCTTCATGCCCTTGACCGTCGGCGGCGGCGTGCGCACCACCGAGGATGTGCGCAAGCTTTTGCTCGCCGGCGCCGACAAGGTCTCGATCAACACCGCCGCCGTGCACAATCCGGAATTCGTGCGCGAGGCGGCGACCAAGTTCGGCAGCCAATGCATCGTCGTCGCCATCGACGCCAAGTCGGTCGGTCCCGACAAGTTCGAGATCTTCACCCACGGCGGCCGGAGGCCGACCGGCATCGACGCCGTCGAATGGGCCAGGCGCATGACCGAGCTCGGCGCCGGCGAGATCCTGCTCACCTCGATGGATCGCGACGGCACCAAGCAGGGCTTCAACATTCCGCTGACCCGCGCCGTCGCCGACGCCGTCACGGTGCCGGTGATCGCGTCGGGCGGCGTCGGCACGCTCGAGCACATGGTCGAGGGCATCACCGAGGGCCACGCGTCGGCCGTGCTGGCGGCATCGATTTTCCACTTCGGCACCTCTACAATCGCCGAGACCAAGGCCTACATGGCGGAGGCCGGTATTCCGATCCGGCCGCTCGACGGACAGGGCTAACGGACAGGGCGTCATGGCAAAGCAGAGCAAATCGGCGGCGGCGAAGAAGTCCGCGAAAACCAAAGCAAAGCCGGCGGCCAAACCGCGCCGCCGCGTCCAAGCCAAGCCGGAGACAGCGCCCGAACCCGGCCATGTGCTCGACCAGCTTTTCGAGGTGATCAAGGGGCGCCGCCGCGCCCATCCGGATTCATCCTATACCGCACGGCTCTACAGCCGCGGCCGTGCGCAGATCGCCAAGAAGGTCGGCGAGGAGGCGGTCGAGGTCGCCATCGCATCGCTGGCGCAGGACAAGAAAG
>JAYOXJ010000275.1:0-919 GCA_038152725.1 Rhodospirillaceae bacterium | reverse complement strand
CTGGTCCACCTGCTGGTGCTGTGGGCCGACGCCGGCGTGAAGCCCGAGCAGGCCTGGGCCGAGCTCGAGCGCCGCTTCGGTACGTCGGGCATTACCGAGAAACGCCAGCGCCGCCACTGAGGCAATTGGAGACGCCCGCCATGGCCTACGACGATCAAAACGTATTCGCCAAGATCCTGCGCGGCGAGATCCCGTGCAAGAAGGTGCACGAGGACGAATGGTCGCTCGCCTTTCATGACATCCAGCCGCAGGCGCCGACCCACATCCTGGTCATCCCCAAGGGCGCTTATGTATCCATGGACGATTTCTCGGCCAAGGCGAGCGACGCCGAATTGGCCGGCTTCATGCGCGCGGTCGGAAAAGTCGCACGCGACGCCGGCGCGGCCGAGCCCGGCTATCGCATCCTCGCCAACCATGGCCGCGACGCGCATCAGGAAGTGCCGCATTTTCACGTCCACGTTTTCGCCGGCCGCGACTTGGGCGGCATGATCCGCCGGCCCAAGGACTGATATTCGGCCAAGATCATCGCGAATCGCTTGAATTCCGATTCGGCGGTTTTGCCCGGGCGCCGCCTTTGACCCTGCTCGCGGCCTCGACAATAAGTCCCTGCCAGCCCAGAGCTTTTCGACCGCCCCGACAGAGTGATTGCCGGCACGGCCATTCAACCCTATGATTTAGTTAAGGTTTCCGGGATCGTTTCGATCCAGGAACCATGGTTGGAAGTCCGATATGCCGCTCGATTCCTGGACCGCACGGATCGAACCGGCGCCGCCGTGGCGCCCGGCCACGGACGCTTCTGCTCATCCGCCGTCGGCCACCGGCTCCGCCGTGGCGATGCCGCCGGCCCCCGCCGGTGCCGCCGCTGGCACAGACCTCGGCGATCCGGTCGGCGCCGAGGCCGACAGCGCCTTCGCCGAAC
>JAYOXJ010000274.1:0-5025 GCA_038152725.1 Rhodospirillaceae bacterium | reverse complement strand
GCCGGCAAGATCGCCGGCCTCGAAGTGCTGCGCATCATCAACGAGCCGACCGCGGCGGCGCTCGCCTACGGCCTCGACAAGAAGCAGTCCGGCACGATCGTGGTCTACGACCTCGGCGGCGGCACCTTCGACGTCTCGGTCCTGGAGATCGGCGACGGCGTGTTCGAGGTGAAGTCGACCAACGGCGACACCTTCCTCGGCGGCGAAGACTTCGACAAGCGCATCGTCGACTACCTGGCCGACGAGTTCAAAAAGGACAACACCATCGATCTCCGTAATGACCGCCTGGCGCTGCAGCGCCTCAAGGAGGCGGCCGAGAAGGCCAAGATCGAGCTGTCGTCGACGGCGCAGACGGAAGTCAACCTGCCGTTCATCACCGCCGACCAGTCCGGCCCGAAACACCTCAACATCAAGCTCAGCCGCTCCAAATTGGAGGCGCTCGTCGAGGACCTGATCGAACGCACCGTGGCTCCGTGCAAGCAGGCGCTCAAGGACGCCGGCCTCAAGGCCTCCGAGATCAACGAGGTCATCCTCGTCGGCGGCATGACCCGCATGCCCAAGGTGCAGGAAGTGGTGAAGTCGTTCTTTGGCCGCGAGCCGCACAAGGGCGTCAACCCGGACGAGGTGGTCGCCATCGGCGCCGCCATCCAGGGCGGCGTGCTGAAGGGCGACGTCAAGGACGTGTTGCTGCTCGACGTGACGCCGCTGTCGCTCGGCATCGAGACGCTGGGCGGCGTGTTCACGCGTCTGATCGACCGCAACACCACGATCCCGACGCGCAAATCCCAGGTGTTCTCGACCGCCGAGGACAACCAGACCGCGGTCACCATCCGCGTCTTCCAGGGTGAGCGCGAGATGGCCGCCGACAACAAGATCCTCGGCCAGTTCGATCTCGTCGGCATCCCGCCGGCGCAGCGCGGCCTGCCGCAGATCGAGGTCACCTTCGACATCGACGCCAACGGCATCGTCAACGTCTCGGCCAAGGACAAGGCCACCGGCAAGGAACAGCAGATCCGCATCCAGGCCTCCGGCGGCTTGAGCGACGACGACATCGACCGGATGGTCAAGGACGCCGAAAGCCACGCCGAAGATGACAAGAAGCGGCGCGAGGGCGTCGAGGCGCGCAACGGCGCGGACTCGATGATCCACGCCACCGAGAAGAACCTCGCCGAATACGGCGACAAGGTGCCGGCCGAGGACAAGGCCGCCATCGAAGCCGCGGTGCAGGAACTGAAGGACTCGCTCGAGGGCGACGACGTCGAGGCGATCTCCGCCAAGACCGAGGCCCTGGCGCAGGCTTCCATGAAACTCGGCGAGGCCATGTACAAGGCCGCCCAAGCGGAGAACGAGGCCGAGACGGCCGCCGCCGGCAAGGCCGGAAAGGCCGACAAACCGGCGGATGACAATGTGGTCGATGCCGACTTCGAGGAAGTCGACCCCGACGCCGACAAGAAAAAGGGCAAGTAAGGATGCCGGCGGGCGGCCTGGCTTTGCGCCGCCGCCCGCCCCGCCTTACCTGACCCTGCCGGCGACCAAACACCGGGGGAAACCAGCATGGCCAAGAACGATTTCTACGATACGCTAGGCGTGGGGCGCGAGGCCGACGGCGACGAAATCAAGAAGGCCTACCGCAAGCTCGCCATGAAGTTCCATCCGGACCGCAATCCGGGCGACGCCGAGGCCGAGCAGAAATTCAAGGAAGTGAACGAGGCCTACGAGGTCCTGAAGGACGGCGAGAAACGCGCCGCCTACGACCGCTTCGGCCACGCCGCCTTCGAGCAGGGCGCGGGCCCCGGGCCCGGCGGCGCCGGCTTCGGCGGTGCCGGCTTCGCGTCGGGTTTCGCCGACATCTTCGACGAGATGTTCGGCGACTTCGGCGGACGCCGCGGCGGCCAGCGCCAGCATGCCGGCAAGGGCGCCGACCTCCGCTTCAACATGGAGATCTCGCTCGAGGACGCGTTCAAGGGCAAGCAGACCGAGATTCGCGTGCCGACGTCCGTCGCCTGCGACACCTGCAGCGGTTCGGGCGCCGCCGGCGGTGCCGGGCCGAGTGCGTGTCCGACCTGCCAGGGCCACGGCCGGGTGCGCTCGCAGTCCGGCTTCTTCACCGTCGAACGCACCTGCCCCAACTGCCAGGGCACCGGCGAAGTGATCAAGGACCCGTGCAAGACCTGCGGCGGGGCCGGGCGCGTGCACAAGGAAAAGACCTTGAACGTCACCATCCCTCCCGGTTTCGAGGATGGTACGCGCATCCGCTTGGCCGGCGAGGGCGAGGCGGGCTTGCGCGGCGCGGCGTCGGGCGATCTCTACATATTTCTGCACCTGAAGACGCACCGCTTCTTCCAGCGCGACGGCGCCGACATCTACTGCCGGGTGCCGATCCCGATGACCAGGGCAACGCTCGGCGGCACCGTCGAGGTGCCGACGGTCGACGGCACGCTGGCGCGCATCTCGATCCCGGCCGGCACGCCGACCGGCCACCAGTTCCGCCTGAAGGGCAAGGGCATGAGCGTGCTGCGCTCGAAGGCGCGCGGCGACATGTTCGTCCAGGCCATGGTCGAGACGCCGCAGAACCTGACCAAGCGCCAGAAGGAGCTTTTGGAGGAGTTCGCCAAGGAGGGCGGCGACGACAAGCACTCGCCCGAATCGCACGGCTTCTTCTCGAAAGTGAAAGAGCTCTGGGAAGACCTCAAGGAATAGGCCGGGGCGGCGCCGCGATGCCGCTGGTCTTTCCGATTTAACCTATTGATTTTACTCATTTTGCTGCAGCAATTTGCTGCAGCATAAAGTGCAGCAAAATGGGCCTTCCGGGGCAAAGACACAGGCTTGCGCATGCATCCCGGCCGGAATCGGCGCGAAACCCGGTCTTTCGTACTTAACTTATTGAGAAATAACGATTTGCTGCGGGAAAAAGCGCAGCAATCGGCTTCAACCGACGAGATTGCGCATGGAGACCAGCGCGTCCGCCGCGTTCTCGGCGATACGGCAGATTTCCGCGTGTTGCTTGCCGGAAATGCCGAGGTCGTCGATCAGGTTGTTGGCATATTCGGCTTCGTCGGTGTGGTACTCGCCGTCGACGATGGAAATGATCAGGAGCTCGGCCCCGACCGCGAGCCGCGCCGCCGTCGAGGCGAACACGGTCAGGTCGACGTGCTCGTTGACGTCGATGATCGGCGCCACCGAGCCGTAGCCGGCCTCCTGGTAGAGCCGGTCGAGATAGGCCATCTCGGCATCGGCGATGTAGCCGTCGGCGACGATCATCTGCTGGGCGAGGTCGAAGAACGCCTTCTTCTCGGTCTCGTTCAAATAGCGCAAAAACATCGTTCCACCGCTCGGCGCCCCGGCCTTTGCGGCATGCGGGCGCTCCCGTTGTTGAAGGGAAGCCGGCCCATTTTACACGGGCGCCACCTTTTCCAGAGGCTTTTCGCGGCCTGCGGGAAGTGCCGCGGCGAGCGCCGCCAGCAGATCCTTCTCGAGGCCCTGGCGGGCCGGATCGTCCCAAAGGTTCTGCCACTGCCTGGGATCGGCGTCGAGATCGTAAAGCTCGCCCTCGGTGCCGTCGTAGACGTTGGTGGCGAGGTAGCGGGTCAGCACGTAGCGGCCGTCCTGGACGACGGTCTGCAGCACCACGTTGTTGCCCTCCCAGGTGTCGATCCATTCGGTGGTGGTGTGGCCCCTGGTGTCGTTCGACGCGATCGGCAGCGGCTTGCCCTGCATCCATCCGGGCACGCCGAGGCCGGCGCGAAAGACGATGGTCGGCGCGATGTCGACGTGACCGACGGGCTCGGCGATGGTGGCGCCACCGGGCACGCCGCTCTTCGGCGCCGGGCGCCAGATCATCGGCACGCGCATCAGCGCATCGACGTGGTAGGGGCCCTTGAACAGCATGCCGAAGTCGCCCTGGAACTCGCCGTGGTCGGTGGTGTAGATGACGTCGGTGGCGTCGTCCCAGCCGCGCCTGGCGAGATAGTCCATGACCTGGCCGACGGCGTCGTCGATCAGTTCGTTCCCGGCGTGCACCTTGGCGTTGACCTCGCGGATGCCGTCGGCCGAGAGCTTGGCCGGCACGAACGACGGCGGCACCTCGAAGGCGAAGCGGCGTCCGCCCAGATACCACTCCTTCCAGTGCCGCGGCGTGGTCTCCAACACCTCCAGGCATTTCTCGACGCTGCCAGGATAGCCGTCCGGCAACGGTAGATCGCGCCAGTCGAAACGCCTGGCCGCCTCCGCCGGCGGGTCCCACGGATGGTGCGGGTCGGGGAAGCTCATCCAGCAGAACCAGTCGTCGTGGTCCGTCAGTGAATCCAGCCAGGCCATGGTGCGATCGGCCGTCCACTGGGTGTGGTAGAGCTCCTTCGGGATCGGGTTCAACGCCACCTGCGGCGCGTCGGTGTCGCCGCCCGGTTTCGCCGACGGCGCGCCCTTGTCGGCATATTCGTGAAAGCCATCGACGACGTCGGGATGGGTTTCGTTCAGCCACTTGGCGTAATGGAAGACCGAGCGCGCGATGCGCCCGGAATGGCCGCAAAGTTCCATGCGGTCGAAGCCGCGGTGCGGCCCCGTCGAGCCCTCGTTCGCCGCCAGGTTCTCGAAGAAGGTCTTGGCGGCGTGCGGCTCCAAGTGCCCCTTGCCCAGGAGCGCGGTCTTGTAGCCGGCCTCCTTCAGGAGATGCGCCAGGCTCTCGGCGCGTCGGCGGGCAGCGCGATGCCGTTCGACGTCACGCCGTGGCGGCGGATGTATTGTCCGGTCAGGATGGTCGAGCGCGCCGGCATGCACACCGTCGATTGGTTGCGCGCCTGGGTGAAGTTGAGGCCGCCGGCGGCCAGTGCGTCGATGTTCGGCGTACGCGCGAACTTGCCGCCGTTGCATCCCAGTCCGTCGAAACGTTGCTGGTCGGTGGTGATGAGCAGAAAACGGCGTCCCATGGTGCGGCGGTCCTTATCCCAATCGAATTCCGGGCGGCGGGCAGAGTGGACCCAGCGGAGCATCTCTGCAAGTTGTGTGCGGGGGACGATGCGGGGGGAC
>JAYOXJ010000273.1:0-5026 GCA_038152725.1 Rhodospirillaceae bacterium | reverse complement strand
CTGACAACAAAGGCGAGCATCGAGACGATGCTTGGAATCCAAAGATGGACCCGGGCCAGCGTTTCTGGCGAGAAGCCGCTGCCCAGCATGATGCCGAGTACCGGCACCATGACCGAACGCAACCGGCTCGAGCCGCGCACCGGCGCGCCCGAGAGCGCGGCCACGGTGGTGAAGATCATGGCGCCGATCATCCAGGCAAGCGGCATATGCAGCCACTGGAAGATGATGCCGCCGACGGCGCCGATGGCGAGGCTGATGGCGATCAGCATGAGCCATCGGCCGAGCGGTTCCTTGGGGCGTCCGCGGGCGGGGAGCGAGTCGGGGTCTTCTTCCGGCTTGTCTTCGGATTCGGTCAATCGGCTCAAGGCTGGAATTGTTCCTTAATGATTCGCTCCTCCAGCTTGTGCTCGGGATCGAACATGAGTTTCAGGGAAAGGCTCCTGTCCTCGGCAATGGCGACACGGGCGACATCGCGGACCTCGTGGAAGTCGGCGGTGGCGCTGACCCGGCGGAAATCGGCGTCGAGCACCTGGAATTCGACCGCCGCTTTGGCCGGCAGGAGCGCGCCGCGCCAGCGCCTCGGCCGGAACGCACTGATCGGAGTGAGCGCCAGCAGCTCGGCGCCGAGCGGAACGATCGGACCGGCCGCCGAGAGGTTGTAGGCGGTCGAGCCGGCAGGCGTCGCCACCAGGACGCCGTCGCAGATCATTTCCTCCATGCGCATTACGCCGTCGACCAGAATCCGGATCTTGGCGGCGTGCTGGGCCTGGCGGAAGAGCGATACTTCGTTGATCGCCAGTTCCTCGCGTTGGGTGCCGTCCAACATGGTCGCCCGCATGCGCAGCGGATGCAGCATGTTGGCATGCGCACGCGCCAGGCGGGCGGGCAGGTCGTCCTCGCCATAGGCATTCATAAGAAACCCGACGGAACCCCGGTTCATGCCGTAGATCGGCAGGCCCATCTTCATGTTTTCGTGGAGCGTGTGCAGGATGAAACCGTCGCCGCCGAGCGCCACGATAACCTCCGCCTCGGCGGCCGGGCGGTTGCCATAGCGCGCCACCAGTCGCTCCAGGGCGGCCTGGGCCTCGGGCTGGTCGGAGGCGGAAAAGGCGATGGCTGAACTGTCCATGGGGCGTCCGATCAATCGACTTCCGGTCACATTAGGCGCATCGGGAGGCATCCGCAAACCCCCGGGGGCATGGCGAAAGACACCAAGATCGTCTTTTCCAAACCGCGAATCCGGGGTAAACGATGGGCCTGGAGAGGCCACACTTCCCACGAGGAATAAACATGCCGAGCAAGCTTGGCAAAGCGGCGACCAACCGGCCTAACGGCCGGAACGGCTCCGGCTGGCAGGAATTCATGCGGCTCATGCGGCTCCGTCTGGTGGTGCCGCTGCTGCGCGCCAAGCACGATCCGGAATACACCGCCCGCGGCGTATTCGTCGGCGTGGCGCTCGGCCTGACGCCGACGGTCGGCATCCAGATTCCGATGGTCATGGCGACATGGGCGATCGTCCGCGCCACAGTGCCCAAATGGAACTTCAACATGATCGTCGCCATCGCCTGGGTGTGGCTGTCGAACGTGTTCACCCTGGGGCCGCTCTATTACGGCTTTCTGGTCACCGGCCGCATCATGATGGGCTATGCCGACGCCGTGCCGGGCTACGCCACCTTCTCGGCCGAACTGATGAAGGCACTCGAAGTCGAGGCCGACGGCCTGCAGGGCTTCTGGGACCAGACCGTCAACCTGTTCGACCTCTACGGCGTGCCGATGCTGATCGGCTGCATCCCGTGGGCGCTGATCTGGGGCTGGATCGGCTACGTCTGGACGCTCAAGTACCTGAGCCGCCGCCAGCGCGTCGCCGCCGAGCGCCGGGCCCAGCGGACGCCGGTGCCCGAAAGCGCCGAGTAGCGCAGGCCTCTCAAGCCCCATTATTCACGCCAGCCTGAGCGCATGGCGGTCGCGGTCCCAGTCGGCGGCCCAGCGGCAGCAACGCTCGACGTCTTCCTCCAGCATCAGCCCGTCCGCCACCAGGCTCTCGGCCGCCTTGCGGATGGCCGCGACGTAGCCGGCCTGGTCCTTGTAGCGTTCCAGGATCGAGAGGCGCGGGTCGCCGGTCTGGGCGCGTTCCTCCGGCGTTTCGGGGAACGGGATGGTCGAGCCGGTGAACTTGTGCTTGGCGCCGTGGCCCTGGCCGCGGGCGCGCAGGTTCCAGCCGGTATAGGTGGCAAGCGGGGCTTGCACCATCGGCGCGGAGACGCAGCCAAGATCATTGCCGTCGGCGTCGGGCGCCGGCACCATCGTCGGATAGCCGACCGCGTCGACGAGCACCGGCGGCACATTGTCGAGGATTCCCGCCTCGAATTTCGGCCCCTGGTCGTAGAGCGGCAGTGTCGCCGGTCCCCACGGCAGCATCAGGCCGGGGATCTTGGGGAAACGCTCGCGCCATTCGGCGCCGGTAACCAACGTGCCCGACGCGCGGGTCGGATGGCGGCTCGCCGGCGGCTCTGTGCCGTCGGTGGCCCAGCGGTCCATGTTGTCGAGCGCGGCCCGGAACAGCATCGACGTGCGCACCACGTTCGACAGGTTCTGGCAGGGTTCGCGTTTCGGCTTCTTCAGCATCGGATCGGCGTAGTGCTCGGAAGAACCCCAGATGTAGAAGCGAACGCTTTCCGGCACGGCGAGGTCGTTGCCCTGGGTGTCGGTGTGCGCCAGCGAGCCGCGCCGCTGCCAGTACTCGGTGGCGGTCTGGGTATGCATGACCAGCGGGTCGGTGTCGGGACGCTTCAATATCGCGTCTCGCTTGCCGGTCAGGTGGTCGGTGGTCTCGGCATAGGCGAAGGGGAAACGGTCGGCGCAGTTGTCGTGGTTCTCGTGTTCCTGGCCGGCCGGCGATACGGCGTTGGCGAAGCGATGGTTCATCCACATCAGGCCGCCGCCGGAGACGTGCGGCAAGAGCCCGTCGAACACGCGCCGGCCTTCGGCATCGGCGTTGTAGCCGTGGTAGATGAAGTCGCGGATGCAGCGCCCGGTCTGCGAGCGGCCCCAGCCGTAGGCCTTTTCGATATCGATGGCGGCGAGCGGGTTGACGTTGCCGGCGGCGTCGCCGTCCGCGTGCTTGAGGAACGAGATCAGGTCGCGCACGGCGACGTGGCCCAAGCCCAGCACCAGCGGGTCATGGCCGGTGTAGACCAGCTCGTAGATGACGCCCGGCTCGAAGCCGCCGGGTAGATAGATGTTGGTCTCGGACGGCACGATGGCGGTCTGGCGGGCGACGCCGTCGAGGCCGATTCCACCTTCGTCGCGGGCGAACATCCACTGGTCGGCGGGCACCAATTCGCGCGGCGCCTCGGCGTAAAGGCGCTTGGTCAGCGTCGCCTTGGTGGTGTCGAGCGAAACCGTCGGGTGGCTCCGCGTGTTCGACCAACCGGAAAGCGGCTGCGTGGTGACGCCGGGCTGTTCGAGGATGAATTCGGAGCGCACCAGACCGGTCAGCGGAGAGCCGTCCTTGTTGCGCGCGGCGGGCAAGTCCAGGAGGAAACGGCCGTCGCCGGGCAGGAGATCGCCCTGCCAGGCGGCGAAGACGACGCTGTAGCCGCGCCGGAAGAAAAAGCCGTTGCCGGCATGCGCCGCGGTGATCGGGTTGTTCGAACCGGCCGCGTCGTTGAAGAACTGCAAGGAGCGGATGTTGCCGCGGTTGCCCCAATCGAAAAAGATGCGGCGGTTGGCGCGTTCGGCGTTCTCGGGCATCAGGATCATCACGTCCGACGCGAATTCGACCAAGCCGTCCGCGTTGGTCGGCGCCAGATCGAGATCGACGATACCGGCCTGGGCGGGCGCCGCCGGGTCGACGGCGTAGCGCGCGCGGCCCTTGAGCCTGCGATAGGGCCCGACATTGCCGAACGCCTGGCCGTCGGCGAAGGGAATGTCTTCGGTGATGTCGAGGACGATACGGTTGGTCATGGTCTTCGGTCTCCAGATCCTGTCATTTGCGAATTTCCCGCGCCGGGCCGGGCAGGCTTGAAAGCAGCGCCGCCCCGTGGTCTAACCTGCCCCGCAAACAATTCGGAGGCAACATCATGACCGACCAGATTCGCGCCGCCCATATCCTGCGCTCCACAGACGGCCGCGACAAGGCCGAGGCCCTCAAGGAAATCGAAGGCCTCAAGGCCGAAATCGACGGCGGCGCCGACTTCGGCGAACTGGCCATCGCCAATTCCGACTGCCCGTCGGGTTCGCGCGGCGGCGATTTGGGCCGCTTCGGCCGTGGCATGATGGTGCCGGAATTCGAGCAGGCCGCCTTCGGCCTCGACGTCGGCCAGGTCTCCGGACCGGTGGAAACCGACTTCGGCTACCACCTGATCCACCGCACCGAATAACCCGCCGTCGCGGCCCGAAAATTCGTTTCGGAAGCGTTTTTCGGGGAAGAATCGGCCTTTGAAATTAAAGGCTTCAAAAAAAAGTGACGAAACGAATTCGGGCGCGATGGGGGCGCTTTTCCGGAGGCTGCCGCCCGTTGCCACGCCCATGCCCAATGTTCCGCCGCTCTCCCGTGGGTGAAGGATATTGGCAGCCTATAGTATAAAATCCTAAAAAAGTCAAGAAAATTCCTATACGCGCTCACCCGCCGCGCGCCAGCACCATGCGCGTCGCGTCGTAGGTGATGACCTTGTCGCCCTTCTGATTGACGATGTCGTGGCGCGCCTTGACGATGCCGCGCCCGCCCTTCGAGGTCGGCCGCGCTCCCAATACCTCGACCTCCAGATGCAGCGTGTCGCGGGCGACCACCGGGGCGAGGACCTTCTTGCTCATTTCCAGCAGCGCCAGGCCAGTGCCCTGGATCACGGTCTGGCAAAGCAGCCCTTCCATCAGCGTGTAGGACAGCGCCGCCGGCACCACGCGCCCCGCCTTGCCCACGCCCTTCTCGAAGGTGAGATCGGTGAACAGCACTTCGGTCATGCCGGTGACGCCGATGAAATTGACGATGTCAGCCTCGGTCACCGTGCGTGCGATGGTGCGAAAG
>JAYOXJ010000272.1:4257-5081 GCA_038152725.1 Rhodospirillaceae bacterium | reverse complement strand
GGATTGGCCGCGATCAGGTGCCCCAAAAGCCCCGTGGTCAGCACCGCGTCGCCGATCCGGGTGGCGGAAACGAACAGAATGCGCATGGCGTGGTTATACGAGAGCACCATTGTCATTACCAGCGTCTAGGGCTCGGTTCGCGCCGCTTCGCCGCCCCGCCGGGCCTTGCATCGGGCGCGGTTTCACCCCACTTTCAGGGGATCACCGAACACGGGGAGAAAATCGATGTCGGAATGCTTGCGCAGCCAGCTTGCCGATCGCGGCGTCATCCGCGTCACCGGCGAGGACGCGCGCGAATTCCTCCAGGGCCTGGTCTCCAACGACATGCGCCGGGTGGCGCCAGACCGCGCCATCTATGCCGCCCTGTTGACCCCGCAAGGAAAATACCTGTTCGACTTCTTCATCGCCGAGGCCGACGGCGCCCTGCTGATCGACTGCGAGCGCGCGCGGCTGCCTGAACTGATCAAACGCCTCACCATCTACAAGCTCCGCGCCAAGGCGGCGCTGGAAAACGTCTCCGATGGCTTCAAGATCGCCGCGCTTTGGGGCGGCGACGCCGGCGGCCTCGGTCTCGGCCCGGAACCGGGCAGCGCCGCCGCCTATGCCGGCGGCGTCGCCTTCACGGCGCTCGACGGCGATTTCATGCTGCGCGCGCTGCCGGGCACCTTCTGCGCCGGCGAGATGCTCGACTGGGAGGCGCCGACCGGCGGCTACCTGCTGAGCGCCTGCTTCGCCACCGGCCGGGCGGCCGGCGACGCGGCGGCGCGCCGGCTCGGCGCGGCTGCCGGTAGCGCGGCAGATGCGCTAGCATCGCCAGCAACGAA
>JAYOXJ010000272.1:0-4247 GCA_038152725.1 Rhodospirillaceae bacterium | reverse complement strand
ACGCGCGCGGCGTTTTGGGGCGGCCACGCCGGCGGCCTCGGTCTCGGCCCGGACCCGGGCAGCGCCGCCGCCTATGCCGGCGGCGTCGCCTTCACCGACCCGCGCCTGGCCGCCGCCGGGGTGCGGTTGATCGTGCCGGTGGATGCCGCGCTGCCCGATGGCTCCGATGCCGACGCGGAAGCCTACGACGCACACCGGCTTTCGCTCGGCCTGCCCGACGGCAGCCGCGACATGGTGCTGGAGAAGGCGATCCTGCTGGAAAGCGGCTTCGACGAACTCAACGGCGTCGACTGGAAGAAGGGCTGTTACATGGGCCAGGAACTGACCGCGCGCACCAAGTACCGCGGCCTGGTCAAGAAGCGCCTGGTGCCGGTCGGCATCGAGGGCCCGCTGCCCGAACCCGGCACGCCGGTGATGTCCGGCGACAGGGAAGTCGGCGAATTGCGCTCCGGCCAGGGCGGCCGCGCGCTCGCGCTCATTCGCCTCGAAGCGCTGGAAGACGGCGCCGCCGAACTTCGCGCCGGCGACGCCCGCGTGCGTCCGGAAAAGCCCAACTGGGCCAGTTTCTGAGCCGGCCCGCCATGGCCGAGCGCGATGACATCATGAAGCGCGCCCCGGCGCTGCTGACGCCGGTGGTCATGGCCTACGAACGCCGGCTCCGGCGTTACGGCGAGACCGCCCAGGGCGTGTTCTGGAAAGACGACGAATGGCAGCGCCGTCGCTATGAGATTCTTGCACGTATCTTCGGCGACGATGCCGAACGGGGCGGCGTCACCATCCACGATTTCGGCTGCGGCTACGGCGCGCTGTTCGATTTCCTGGCCGACCATCCGGTGATGCAGGGTAGCCGTTACGTCGGCATCGACATGTCGGAAGCCATGTTAAATGCCGCGCGCGGGCGCATCACCGACCCGCGCGCCAGTTTCCAGCGCCAGCTCTGGGCAACGGAACCGGCCGACTACACCATCGTGTCCGGCACCTTCAACATGCTGATGGAGGCCGACACCAGGGAGTGGCGCGACTACGTCGAGGTCAGCCTGCTCCGGCTTTGGAAGACGACGCGGCGCGGCCTCGCCTTCAACATGCTGAATGCGCTTTCGGAGGGCAAGCTGGCCGGGCTCTACTACGTGCCGCCGGAAAACATGCTGGCGTTCGTACAGCGCGAGATGGATCCGGAAGCCGAGCTCTCCATCGACACGCCGCTCCCCGACTTCACCATCTTCGCGCGCAGGCGATAAATCGCGCCAGGGAATTAACCGTCACCCCCGGGCTTGACCCGGGGGTCGATGGATTGCCGGGTCAAGCCCGGCAATGACGATTGGAGTGCGCGCGGGTGGTGGCCGTCTCCGCCCTCAGCCCTTCGCCAGTTCCGCCTTGATCTTCTCGGCGACCTGTTTGATCGCGTCCATGTCTCCCGGAATCACTTCCCAGTTCATGGTGAGGCCGTCGTCGGCGCGGCGCGGGATGATGTGGAAATGGGTGTGGAACACCGACTGCTTGGCGCCCGGTCCGTTGGCCTGGAGGATATTGATACCCTCCGGCGTCATGGCACGGTTCACGGCGGCGGCGACGCGGCTGACCATGGCCATGGCCGGACCGGAGGCATGCGCCGGCGTCTCGTAGATGTTGGGCGCGTGGTGCTTCGGGATAACCAGCGTGTGGCCCGGCGCGATCGGGTTGATGTCCATGAAGGCGAAGGCTTCATCGTCTTCGGCCACCTTGAACGACGGGATCTGCCCGCGCGTGATTTTGCAGAATATGCAGTCGTCGTCCTGCTTGATTTGATCGGCCATGACCGGCTCTCCCCTTCGTTTTTCGGTTCTTCCGACGGTGGCGCGGCGGGCCTCGGCTGTCAAGAAGGCGGGCCTAGGGCGAACCCGACTTGCCGTGGCGCTTGCCGCGCGCGCGGCCGACGGGGATGCCGCGCACGTCCTTCGGTTTCAGGGTCGCGGCGAAGGCCGCGACATCCTCGATGTTTTCGGGCGTGACCTCGAACGGCGTCGCATAGGGCTCGAGATCGGTCGGCTTTTCGACGCCCGGCACGGTGACGAAGGCCCGGTGCGGCCGGCGCGCGAAGAAGGTGCGGAAACGCTCCATGCCGTCTTCCATGCCGACGATCAGGTTGAACGACGGCGTCGAGCCGATGCCGCCAAACTTGTTGAAGTCGCCGACCACATGACAACGCGAACAGTGCGTCTCGGCCAAGAGCTTGCCCTTGGCGACGTCGCCCGCGGCATCCGCCGTCGCCGCCAACAGCAGGGCGACAACGCCGGCGAGCGCGGGCAGCCGAACGGTCACCTGTTTTCGACCGCCTTGCCGCCGTCGCTATCGATGGCGGCCTGGGCGGCGGCGAGGCGCGCGATCGGCACGCGGAACGGCGAGCAAGACACATAGGTCAGGCCGACCTCGTGGCAGAAGCGCACCGAGGCCGGGTCGCCGCCGTGTTCGCCGCAGATGCCGAGCTTGATGTCGGGCCGCACGGCGCGGCCCTTCTCGCAGCCCATGCGCACCAGCGCGCCGACGCCGTCGACGTCGATCGACATGAACGGATCGACCGGCAAGATACCCTTGTTGTGGTAGACCTCGAGGAAGGGTGCCGCGTCGTCGCGCGAGAAGCCGAACGTGGTCTGCGTCAGGTCGTTGGTGCCGAACGAGAAGAACTCCGCCGTCTCGGCAATGGCATCGGCCTTGATGCAGGCGCGGGGCAGCTCGATCATGGTGCCGACCAGGTACTTGAGCTCGACCTCCTGCTCCGCCTCGACCGCCTTGGCGGCGGCATCGACGACGCGCTTCAGCATGTCGAGTTCGGGCTTGTCGACGATCAGCGGAATCATCACCTCGGGCACCACCGACTTGCCTTCCTTCACCAGGATGGCGGCGGCCTCGAAGATGGCGCGCGCCTGCATCTCGTAGATTTCGGGGTACGTGATGCCGAGGCGGCAGCCGCGATGGCCGAGCATCGGATTGGATTCGTCGAGTTCGAGCTTGCGCGCCTTGACCGCATCGACATCGACGCCGGCGGCGGCGGCGACTTCCTGCATCTCGTCGAGGGTATGCGGCAGGAACTCGTTCAGCGGCGGATCGAGCAAGCGGATGGTGACCGGCAGCCCCTCCATGATGCGGAAGAGATCGAGGAAGTCCTGGCGCTGGTAGGGCAGCAGCTTGTCGAGTGCCTGGCGCCGCGACTTCTCGCTGGTCGCCAGGATCATCTCGCGCATGTGCACGATGCGGGCCGGATCGAAGAACATGTGTTCGGTACGGCTCAAGCCAATGCCCTCGGCACCGAACTTACGCGCCGTCTCGGCGTCGGCGGGCGTCTCCGCGTTGGCGCGGACACCGAGCACGCGGGACTCGTCGACCCATTCCATCAGCCGGCCGAAGTCGCCGGTCAATTCCGGCCGCAGCGTCGGCACCTCGCCCAGCATGACCTGGCCGGTGGAGCCGTCGATGGTCAGCACCGTGCCTTCGCCATAGGGCTGGCCGAGCGCCACCAACACCTTCTTCTCGTAATCGACGCGGAGGTCGCCGGCACCCGATACGCAAGGCGTGCCCATGCCGCGGGCAACGACGGCGGCGTGCGAGGTCATGCCGCCGCGCGTGGTCAAGATGCCCATGGCGACGTGCATGCCGTGGATGTCTTCGGGCGAAGTCTCGGTGCGGACAAGGATCACCTCTTCGCCCTTCTCCGACCAGGCTTCGGCGTCGTCGGCGGAAAACACGATCTTGCCGGAGGCCGCACCCGGGCTCGACGGCAAGCCGTGGCCGATGATGTCGCGGTCGGCGTCGGGGTCGAGGGTCGGGTGCAAAAGCTGGTCGAGCTGCCCCGGATCGACGCGCATCACCGCCTCGCGCTTGGTGATCAGGCCCTCGTCGACCATGTCGCAGGCGATCTTCACCGCCGCCTTGGCGGTGCGCTTGCCGGTGCGGGTCTGCAGCATCCAGAGCCGTCCCTGCTGGATGGTGAACTCCATGTCCTGCATGTCTTTGTAGTGCTTCTCGAGCTGCTCGCGCACCTGGGCGAACTCCTGGAACAGCTCGGGCATGACCTCTTCCATGGCCGGCAGATGGGAGTCCTGCTCAGCCTTCTCGGCCAGGGTCAGCGGCTGCGGCGTGCGGATGCCGGCGACGACGTCCTCGCCCTGGGCGTTGACCAGGTATTCGCCGTAAAACTTGTTCTCGCCGGTCGACGGGTTGCGGGTGAAGGCGACGCCGGTAGCGCAGTCCTCGCCCATGTTGCCGAACACCAT
>JAYOXJ010000271.1:0-5087 GCA_038152725.1 Rhodospirillaceae bacterium | reverse complement strand
GGTTTACGTCGGCCCGCTGCCGCCCGAGGTACAGCGCTTCAACGACTACATCGCCGTCGCCATGACCAAGGCCCAGCAAAAAGACGTGGCGACGAAGTTCGTCGCCTATCTCGGCGGGCCGGTGGCGAAGCCCCTGTTCCAGGCCGCCGGTATCAACTGACGCGGCAGGCGTGGGCGGCGGGCTACTCCGCCGCCTGCGACGCCTGCATCAAAGACCACGCCAGCGTGCCGCGACACTCAAGGTTCTTGTCGAATTCCTCGGCGAAACTGGCCGGCACCGATCCGATGATGGCATCGTCGGCGAGCAGCGCCGCCGACCACGCCTTGACCAGCGGAAAATCATCCAGAATGCCGGTCTTCAGCACCTTCTCGGCGATGGCGAAACGCTGGAAGAACGGTCCGTAGGCGGTATCGACCAACGACAGTTTCGGCCCGTTGAAATAAGGCCCGTCGTTGCCGCGGTCGCGCGCGATGGCGTCCTCTAGCGGCTGCAGGCGTTCGCGCGCCACCTCGATGGCGCCGGGCAGTTCCTCGGCCGTGGCGACGTAGGTCAGATTGTTCAAACCCGGCCCCCAGCAGAAATCGGGCAGGAAATCGGTCCAGGCGCGGTTCTTGGCACGCACGATCGGATCGGCGGGATGCAGGCGCGGTTCGAAGGTTTCGTCCAGGTATTCGGTGATCGCGTTCGACTCGAACAATACGTCGTCGCCCACTTTCAGCACCGGCACCTTGCCGTGCGGCGAAATTTCGTCGAACCAGTCCGGCGTGTCGCGCAGGTTGATGTAGGTGACGTCGAAATCGACGCCCTTGGCGCGCAGCGTGATGACCGCGCGCTGAACCCACGGACAAGTGACGGAACTGATCAGATGGTATTTCTTCGACATGGCGACGCCCTCCCTAAGCAGGCCGTCAGCCTATCGCATTGGAACTAAGGCTCCAAGAGCCAGGCGAAAACCTCGGCTTTCTGCCAACCGTTCATGTCATCGCACCAAATCAGATCGTCGGGCTTCACCCGTCCGTCCTTGATGCGCTGGATCAGTTCGGCACCGGCGATGGGGCCGGCGGTCTCGCCGCCGTCGGCCGGCCCAACGAACCATTCCTCGGGGTTCATGACCACCCCCTGGCGAAACCCGCGACATAACCGCCCATGAGCCAGTAGACGGCGTAGCCGTAGAGCGCAACATGAAGGATGACGCCAACCCCGGCCCCCAGTTTCGATTTACCGCCTTGCGATGCCATCAATACGGCCCGCTTGCCCGCATGCAGATCGAGTTCGTCGGCAAGCGCCGCGGCGCGGTCCGCCTTCACCAGCAAAAGCGGCTTGGCGGTCATCGCCGATACCAGGGAACCGACGAAGGCGACCAAGGCAGCAACAGTTCCGGCGCCGGAGACGGAAACGCAAACCAACCCAAGCATCGCGGCAATTGCGACAATCGTATAAACAGCGCCGGTCAGGCGCCGGTAGGCGAACCACGCAAGCGGCATGAAGAACGCCGACCACGACCATGAAAGCCGGGGCATCCTCCCCTTGCCGATCATTTTCTGGCGAAAGGCCAGGAAGGGCTCGGCATTCTCGACGGCGAAATCGGCAAGGTCGCCTTCGGAAATCGCGACCAGGCGCCCGAAGACCTTCCCCAATACCTTCTTCTCAGGTTGCTCGAGCTTTCCGAGCGCGCCGTCCGCTCCGGGCGGAGTCGGCGCCGGCCGCTGTTGCGCCACGGCCGCCGGTTCCGCAGGCACCGCCTCTGCGGCAGCCGGCGCCGGTGCGGGCGCGGCGACTTGATTACCGGGTGATGCCGGCTGGCCGGCATGCCCCTGTTTGGCGAACCACAGGAAGACCTTAGCAGTCTCCCAGCCATCCATGCCTTCGCGCCAGACCTGATAGCTGGGCACGACCTGGCCGGATATCAGCGCCTTTTGCAGCGTGGCGGACTGATGCGGGCCGGACTGCGTGTCGGCTCTCGCGATGTACCATCCGCCCTGATCCATGGTTTCGCCTCCTACCTGAGCGAGATGTTATGGGCGGCGGATGATCGAGGGAAGGATTTTCCAGCCATTCGCCGTGCCGTCATTTGATGGCTTCGGCGAAGATCGGTCGCATCCGGGCTGCGAGATATTCCCCGATCACCAGATGGCCCATGCGGTTGACGTGCCCGTCGCCGACGTAATTCGGGTCGATGCGGCGATCGCGATACCAGGTCGCGGCTTCGATACGGGTACCATCGAAAGCCGGTGTCACGTCGATCATGGGAACACCGTGCGTTTCCGATTGTCGGCGCAGGATAGCGGGCAAAGCCCCGGTATCGCTGTCCCACGGCGTGCCCAGGTAGCACAGCACCAGACGTGCGCCCAGGGCTTTCGCTTTGGCGATGGTCTGGTCAAGCAAGCCTTCATATCGGGCGAAATTCTGCGCCCCAACCGTCGGACCTGCCTGCACCGGCCCCTGGGCACCGTTTTCGAGCCGTGCACCGACGCCGAGCGTTTCAGCCTCGGCCTGGTGGCGCTTGAACAGAAAGGTCTCCTTAGCTTTTCGCGCCAACACGTAAAGCGCCGAACCGTGCCGGAGAAACCACCTGAGCGCCTGGAAACTTACCTGGTCGTGGGATTCCATCCACGCCGAGCGCAGCGATCCGATGCTGGTCTCGTCGCGCCTTAGATCGCTGACATCGTTCGAATTGACCACCAGCAACACCATATCGGGCGACAATCGCGCGCCCTTTTCGTTCAGGTACGCGAGGTGGTCGGAGACAGTCGAGCCGGGAATACCGTTGTTGAGAAGTTGCACCTTCCTGGCAGCGCCGGCGTTCAGGATCTTCTCGGCGACGTTGGTCCAGATGTCGTTGCTACCGACGAACAGGCCAAAGGTCTGCGAATCACCAAGCACCAAGACCTTAAAGGCCGCCAGATCGAGTTCTTCGAGGTTGCGGAAGCCGGCGCCGTTGATATGGACGTGGAAAGGAAACTCCAATCGGCCATTCTGCCAGATACCGTTCTGGTTGGGCACCCAATCACCGACCGCATCGGCGGTCAGCCCCTGGCGCGGCGTGCCGACGTTCGTCTCGACCGGAGGCGCCCACAGGATGACGCGCGCCGCGCCTTCGGCCAACAGCAAGGTAACGATGATGATCGCCACCACGATCAGCGTATTCTTCATCGTCGCTCCGTCCACATGCTTCGCGATCCAGTCATGCCGCGGTTCAGATCGTCGCGATCGGCGTTGCCGGCGAACCGACCGCGCCCGGCATGCGGAGCGGCGGCGCGGTCAGGAAGAAGCGCGAACGTCCGCGCGCGCGCAGCGCCTTGGCCAATTCGGACAGATACCAGATCTCACCCAGGTGCACGCCGAGACGGAACAGGCAGTGGCGGTGGATCGGCAGGCGCGAGCAGCCGCCCTGGGTCTCGCCATAGCCGTCCGGCGCCTCGATCGCCATGTTGTCGGAGATCAGCGCGACCACGCCCGCTTCGGTGATCCATTGCAGGATCTTCGGGTCGAAACCGTCGAGCACGGCGCCGGAGGCATGCAGCTTTTTCGCATCCGGATCGCCCTTCATGGAGATGATCATGTCGTCCCAGCCGGTATGGAACAGGAAGAAGTCGCCTTCCTCGATAACGATGCCGTCCTTCTTGAACACTTCCATCAGGATATCGTAGCTCACCCGTACGCGTTCGTCGCCGAAGTGACGGTGAAAATCGACCAGCACACCCCTGCCTTGCATGCCGCCCGTCGCCATGTTCTCGATGCCGAGCGCGCGCGCCCCCATGCCTTCGGCCGCGCCCGGCCCCTTGATATGCTCACCGGCGCGAAAGCCGTTGTAGTAGACCTGCTCGGGCTTACCGTCACCGTCGGCGTCGAACAGGCTGCCGACGTGGGCGAAGCTGTCCCACTGCGTCGAGTACTGGGAATAGAGTGTGACGCATTCGTCGGAGGTGACGTCCATGTTGCCGGGCTGGGCAGCGTTCCAGTCCATGTTGTAATAGGGCGTGGTGCTGCCCGGCGGGTGGAATACAGGGCCGAACTTGGGAGGCAGGCGTTTCGGATTGACGGCGTTGCCGCCCGGCAGGTTGAGCGGCATGGAGAGGCAATAGCAAAGCCCCTCCCTGATCTCCTCGGCGGCCTTTTTGCGCCGCTCGGGCGTCACCAGGTTCATGCGGCCGCGCTGGTCGTCCGCGCCCCAGTCTCCCCAGGTCGATCCTTCCGGTCTGTTCACCCAACGCTTGCTCATTCGTATCCCCCCTGATCGCGGTTCAGGATTCCGCCTTCTTTTCCCAACCGCTGCCGCCTTGCTGCCAATAGGTCAGCGCATGACCGGCGGCCTTGCATTTCTTCCAACGTTCACGCGCGGCCTCGACCATTGTCGGGTCGTTGCCGTCGAAGATGTCGAAGCAGCGCTCGAACGACGCGACGGCGGCACTCTCCGCGCCGTCGGTCAGGAACAGGAACTGGGCGCCGTTGACGTTCTCGTCGGCGGTGGCGAGCCAGATCGGCTGTTCCTGAGGGTCGCCGTCCTTGGCCGAGCCGTGCGGCAGCCAGGCATCCTGGTCGTAGGTCCAGAGCATGGCGTTGAGCGCCTCGACGCGGGCGTCGGAGCCGGCCAGCACCAGCGCACGCTTGCCGGCCGCCAATGTCTTTTCCAACAGCTTGGGCAGGGCCGCTTCGAGCCCCGAACGTTCGAGATGGTAGAAGGCGACGTCGGTCATGCGATTACCATGGCGCCTTCCGCCGGTTTCGTCACTTGCCTTCGTAGTGGCTCGCCACCAGCCGGTCCAGCAGGCGCACGCCGAAGGCGGTGCCGCCTTTGGGAACGGTGTCCGCATCGCCCTTCGACCAAGCCATGCCTGCGATGTCGAGGTGCGCCCAGGGCGTCTTGCCGACGAAACGTTGCAGGAACTGCGCCGCCGTGATCGACCCGGCACCCCGGCCGCTGCCGATGTTCTTCATGTCGGCCGCGTCGGAATCGAGTTGCTTGTCGTAGGCGTCGCCCAAGGGTAGGCGCCAAACCTTCTCGCCGACAGCGTCGCCGGCCTTGGAAAGGCGCTCCGAAAGCTGGTCGTTGTTGGAGAAGAGCCCCGCATACTGGTCGCCCAGG
>JAYOXJ010000270.1:0-5139 GCA_038152725.1 Rhodospirillaceae bacterium | reverse complement strand
CCATCGGCACCGTCGGCGCGGCGGCGGCCGTTTCCGTCGCGCTCGGCCTCGACGCCACGCAGAGCAAGAACGCCATCGCCAATTCGGTGACCATGGCGGCCGCGCTGCAGCAGGCCTTCGCCACCGATTCCATGGGCAAGCCGCTGCATGCCGGGCACGCCTCCGAGGCCGGCGCCATGGCGGCGCTTTTGGCCGGGAAGGGGATGACCTCGGCGGAGGGTATGTTCGAGGGGCCGCGCGGTTTCGGCAACGCCATGAGCCGCGACGTCGATTGGACAAAAGCGGTGAGCTCGCTCGAGACCGAATTCACCATCTGCCGCATGACGCAGAAGAACCACACCTGCTGCGGTCATACCTTCGCCGCCCTCGACGCGGTGCTGGCGCTCAAGCAGAAGCACGGTCTCAAGCCGGAAGACGTCACCGCGATGACGGTCGGCACCTATGCCAAGGGCGTCGAGATTTGCGGCAATCCCAATCCGGCGACGGCGACCGAGGCGAAATTCAGCCTCGAATACGTGATGGCGGCGGCGTTGGTCACGGGACGGGTGCGCTTCGCCGCCTTCGAGCCGGAGCGGCTCGCCGACCCGGCGATCCGCGCCAACATGGCCAAGGTCGCATGCCACGTCGACGCGGCAGCGGAAAAGGCGTTTCCCTCCAAGCGCTCGGCGGTGGTCACCATTACCACCACCTCGGGCGAGACCTTCGAGCACTATTCGCCGACCCGCAAAGGCGATCCGGACAACCCGCTGAGCGACGCCGAACTGGAAGATAAGTTCAGGGAGTTGACCGTACCGGTAATCGGCGAAAAAGCCGCGGAAGCCTTGAAAAACCGCGTTTGGAGCCTACAAGACGCTGGAAACATGGATAATCTTTTCGGTTCCGCGGCGCCGCGCCGGGTCGCCTCCTGATATACCAGAATCTTGTCAGGTTTTTGTAAGGTTCGCTCTCTACCTCGCGCCCCACGGTAAAGCCTGGGGAGGCTGCCGGGGGCCCGAACGCGGAGCGAATATTCAAGCTTACAACCTGAGAAATCTGAGCGTCCTTGTCGTGGACGACAACCGTCTGATGCGCAATCTGGTGCGCAGCGTGTTGTTCGCCTTCGGTGTCGACAACATCGAGGAAGCCAGCGATGGCGCCACGGCGCTCGAGGCGCTGCAGAAATTTCCAGCCGACGTCGTGATCACGGATTGGCAAATGGGGCCGGTCGACGGCCTCGATCTCACGCGCATCATCCGTACCGCCGACGACAGCCCCAATCCCTACGTGCCGATCATCATGCTGACCGGCCACACCGAGATCATCCGCGTCGAAGAGGCCCGCGACGCCGGCGTGACCGAGTTCCTGGCCAAGCCGGTGTCCTCGTGGACGCTGTACAAGCGTTTGGTCAAGCTGGTCGAACAGCCGCGCTCGTTCATCCGCACCCGGGCCTTCACCGGTCCGGACCGCCGTTGGCGCGATTGCGGCCCGTGCGGGCCGGAACGCCGCGCCATGGTGGAAGCTCAGATCCGCGAATTGGCCGCCTGATCGGTAGGCGATCCCGCTTTATCATGTTTCATGCGCCGGCGGCGGCGCGTGCCATCTTGACGCTGTACATCGTTTCCGAACCGGGTATAAGCACGCAATAATCAGTGCGTGAATATCTACGCAGACAAACCTGTACCCGGGGGGCCGCGGTGTGGAAGCGTATGATTTGCAGCGCCTGAACGTCGTGATCGTGGACGACAACCGCCACATGCGGTTCCTGCTCAAGACCATCCTGCATACCTTCGGTATCCGTGAAATCGCGGAAGCCGGCGACGGCGCCGATGCGCTCAAGATTCTCAAGTTATTTCCCGCCGACGTGGTCATCACCGACTGGATGATGGAACCCATCGACGGCATCGAGATGACCCGCTTCATCCGCACCGATAGCGACAGCCAGAATCCGTTCGTGCCGATCATCATGCTGACCGGGCACACCGAGGCGAAGCGCGTTCAGGAAGCGCGCGACGCGGGCGTGACCGAGTTTTTGGCGAAACCGATCTCGTCGAAGATGGTCTACCACCGGCTGGTGCAGTTGATCGAAAAGCCTCGCACCTTCGTCAAGGCGCGGCGCTTCACCGGGCCCGACCGGCGACGCAAGTTCCTGCGGGTGGAGGGCCAGGATCGGCGCGCTGTCGACCGGGCGTGAGTGCGCCTCAGCGGTTCATCTTGCCGGCGCTTCCCGACGACGCGCGTGTCTGCTGCATCGGATCGGCCTCCAGCGCGGCGCGGATGTCGGACGGGATTTGAATGGTCTCGCGGCTGTCCTTGCGGAAGTAGATATTGACGCATTCCGCCGTTGCCCGGCAGCTGCCGTCGAGGAATACGCCGTAGCCGGTGGTCATCGATTTGTTGCCCAGCCTGAGCACGCGCGCGCCGATCTGCATGACGCCCGGGAATTGCGCCTCCTTGATGAAATCGATGGCGATGCGCGCCAGGATGAAGTCGATACCGGGGTGGCGTTCGGGATCGAGCAGCCCGCCCAGGAAGGCGACCCGGCCGACCTCGAGGAATTCGGGGTAGGAGCAGTTGTTGACGTGGCCCAAGTCGTCCTGGTCGCAATAGCGGATCGTCACCGGCGTCCAGAATGCGAAGGAATTGGCGTCGGTCAAATCGATGGCGGTCTCGGGCATGGCCGTCCTCACTGTTTCGGGCGGTCATAGATTAATCGCCTGACCGCGCATTGCAATGCGGCCAGCCTTTAAGACCGGTTGGGCGGAAAGCTCAGGCGCTCAGCGACCTTTGTGCCGCCATCGCGCCGCCCGGCAGGTAGGGCGTGTCGGTCCGCTGTAACCCGATCTCGATACCTTGCAGGGTGCCGAGCAGCATCAGCTCGCTGCAATAACCCATGTGTCCGATGCGGAATGCCTTGCCGCCGAAACGCGCGAGCCCGCCGCCGAGTGTCAGGCCAAGCTCGTCGCGAAGCGTGGCACGGAAGGTCTCGGCGTCTTGACCCTCCGGGAACAGCACGGCGGTCACCGAATTGCTGTACTCCGCCGGTTCCTGGCAGATCGTCTCCAGCCCCCAGGCGGCGACAGCGGCGCGCGCGGCGGTGCCGAGCCGGCGATGGCGGCGAAACACGTTGGCGAGCCCTTCCTCGCCCAGCATGGCGATGGCTTCACGCAAGCCGAACAGCAGATTGATGGCGGGCGTATAGGGGAAGAACCCGTCCTTGTTGTTCTCCCGCATCCAGCCCCAATCGAAATAGAATTTGGGCAGCCTTGCCGTCTCGGCGGTGCGCCTGGCCTTCGCGCTGACCGCGTTGAAGCTCAAACCCGGCGGCAGCATCAGACCCTTCTGCGATCCGCCGATGCTGACATCGACGCCCCATTCGTCGTGGCGGTAGTCGATCGAGGCGAGCGAGGAGATGGTGTCGACGATGAGCAGCGCCGGGTGGCCGGCGGCATCGATGGCGCTGCGGATTTCAGGAATGCGCGCGGTGACGCCGGTCGACGTCTCGTTGTGGACGACGATGACCGCCTTGATCGCGTGGCCCTTGTCGTCGCGAAGTGCTTGTTCGATGGCTTCGGGCGATGGCCCGCGCCGCCAATCGTTTTCGAGGACGTGCACGTCTAGCCCGAACTGACGTGCCATCTTGATCCACAAGGCCGAGAACTGGCCGCTGTCGAACATCAAGACGCCGTCGCCCGGGGACAGTGTATTGGCGATCGCCGCCTCGCCGGCACCGCTGCCCGAAGACGGGAAGATGAAGACCTCGTCGTCGGTCTGGAAGATCGGCTTCATGCCGTCGAGCACTTCCCTGGCGATTTTCGCGAAGGCCGGTCCGCGATGATCCATGGCCGGCCGGTGGATCGCCGTCAAAACCCGTTCGGGAATGTTGGTCGGCCCGGGGAGTTGCAAAAAATGCCATCCCGAGGGTGGTGCGGTGAAGGCGTCGCCTTCGTCAACGGCGGCAAGCTGAATGGTTCCGTCCATGGTCTGTATCCCCCCTGAAAATTCTGGCCGGCATAGCGTTCAGCCAAGGTGGCAAGGAGCATGACGGCAGCGTCGAGACCGACCAACCCTCGAACAGGTGGTGGTTTTGTAGGATCGGGGTGGGTGAAAAACCACCCATTTGGCTCGGTGCCGGTTTGCGTCGCTGTGGCCGGTCGGATAGAAGAGGCCGCTATGGCGAACGGCAGGGCGGGGGAAGAGCAGTGACGGATATTTACGCAATGACGGCGGTGCAGGCGGTGAACGCCATCGCCACCGGTGAGCTGACTTCCGAGGCGCTGGTCGCGGCGCTGCTGGCGCAGATCCGTGAGCGCGAGCCGGTGCTGCACGCCTGGGTACACATCGATGCCGACGCCGCACTCGCCCAGGCACGTACCCGCGACAAAACGCTTGCCGATGGCCACGCGCCGGGGCCGCTGAACGGCATTCCGGTCGGCCTCAAGGACATCATCGATACCGCCGACATGCCGACCACCAACGGCTCCGACTACTACGCCGGCAACATGCCGGCCAGGGACGCCACCGCGACTAGGCTGCTGCGCGAGGCCGGTGCCGTGATCATGGGCAAGACCGTGACCACCGAGTTCGCGCTGACCGGTGCGCGCGGTACCACCAATCCGCACGATCCCAAGCGCACGCCGGGCGGCTCGTCGAGCGGTTCGGCGGCGGGCGTGGCGGCGGGCATGGTGCCGTTGGCGCTCGGCTCGCAGACCGGCGGGTCGATGTTGCGTCCGGCGTCGTTCTGCGGCGTCCATGCCTTCAAGCCGTCGTTCGGCGCGATCTCGCGCGCCGGCGTCCATATCGTCTCGCGCCGCCTCGATCACCTGGGCATCTACGCCCGCGGTATCGCTGACCTGGCGCTCGCCGGCGACGTTCTGATGGTGCGCGACGCGGCCGATACGGAGACCCGCTGCCACGCCGGTCGCGAGCTGGTCCGCGCCTTGGCCGAACCGCTGACCGCTGCGCCCAGGCTCGCAGTCTTCAGGGGCGAGGCGTGGGACTTCCTCGAGCCCGGCACCGAGGCCGCCTTCGAGGCCTGCATCGGTCGCCTCGCGGTCGACGTGGCGGAAGCCGACACCGCCGCCGCCGACGGCGCCTTCGCCGCGCACCGCACCATCCTCAATGCCGGCGCCACCGCCAACATGGGCCATTACCTCGACCACG
>JAYOXJ010000269.1:3909-5139 GCA_038152725.1 Rhodospirillaceae bacterium | reverse complement strand
GCCTCGCCGGTGCACTACCAGCACGATCCGGTGCAGACCACCAAGACCAGCGTGCACGGCGCCATCAACATGCTGGGCCTGGCCAAGCGTACCAAGGCGAAGATCCTGCAGGCATCGACCAGCGAGGTCTACGGCGATCCGGAAGTGCATCCGCAGCCCGAGACCTACAAGGGCAACGTCAATCCGATCGGGCCCAGGTCGTGCTACGACGAGGGCAAGCGCTGCGCCGAAACGCTGTTCTTCGACTACCGCCGCCAGCACGGGCTCCGCATCAAAGTGGCGCGTATCTTCAATACCTACGGGCCGAACATGCATCCCAACGACGGTCGCGTGGTCTCCAACTTCATCGTCCAGGCGCTCAGGGGCCAGGACATCACCATCTACGGCGAGGGTACGCAGACGCGCTCGTTCTGCTATGTCGACGATCTGGTCGACGGCCTGATCCGGCTGATGGATTCACCCGACGACGTCACCGGCCCGATCAACCTCGGCAATCCGGGCGAGTTCACCATCCGTCAGCTGGCCGAACTGGTGCTGGCGAAGACAGGCGTAAAAGCCAGCATGGTAAAGAAACCGCTGCCGGAGGACGACCCGCTGCAGCGCTGCCCCGACATTCGCCTAGCCAAGGAGAAGCTCGGCTGGGCACCGACGACGGCGCTCGCCGACGGCCTCGAACACACCATCGCGTACTTCAAGAAGATCGTCTGAGCTGGCGGCTCAGGCGGCGAAATCCCCGGCCAGCGCCTGACGCACGGCTTCCGGCAGGATCACCGCGTGCGCGTACTTGGGATGCTCGATGCCGAGCATGACGCGCACCGCCGGATCCCTGAACTTGGCGATCTGGGCGGCGGTGAACGGGAAGTGCAGGAACTGCACACTCGATGCCTTGCCGTCCGCCGTGGTGCGGTCGACGTCTTCCTCGGCGACGCCGCGCACGACCTCGCCGGCGAGATCGAAGAACACCGTCTCCTCGACGCCACCGAGCCCGTCCAGGAAGCGCGCGCGCTGATCCGGGTTGTCGATCTCGAACATCAGCGTCGCGACCAGCTCGTCGCCCTTGGGGATCAGTGGATTGTAGGCGCGCAGCTCGTCCTCGATCTGCTCGTCGCCGCCTTTCTCGATGAACAGCATCTCGTGAATCTGGTGCCACATGGTGGCGAAGTTCTCGAAATAGAAGGTGGCGTGCGGGCCGCAGTGCAGCCGGCGGTTCTTCTTCACCTCGGTCATCGC
>JAYOXJ010000269.1:0-3809 GCA_038152725.1 Rhodospirillaceae bacterium | reverse complement strand
AGGTGGCGTGCGGGCCGCAGTGCAGCCGGCGGTTCTTCTTCACCTCGGTCATCGCAGCGCGGCGTTCCTTGCGTTCGGCGGCGTAGGCGGCGATGTCCATGATGTCGTCGCGGGTGATCTCTGTCTTGATCATGGCGAACTCCTTTCGGCGGCCTAGAGCCCGTAGGCTTTGGCCATCAGTTGGATTGGATGCTGGGCGGCGGAGACGTCGGGGGCCTTGCCCTCGGCCAGTTGCTCCATGCCCTGCAGGATGTGCTCGCGCGCCAAGGGACATTCCGAGACGATGTGCTTGGCGCCGCCCTCGACGGCCTTGGCCGCCTGGCGGGCGACCGGCTTGCCGACCTTGATGGCGACGTCGAAGTTGTCCTTCATCACGCCCCACGAGCCGCCGTGGCCGGAGCAGCGCTCGATCACGGTGACGTTGGTTTCGGGGATGGCGCGCAGCATCTCCGCGCCCTTCTGGCCCATGTTCTGGGCGCGCGAATGGCACGAGATGTGGATGGTGACGTCGCCCAAGGGCTTCAGTCCCTCGGCCAGGCCTTCTTTCTTGGCGATGGCGGCGACGTACTCGCTGATGTCGAAGGTGGCCTCGGCCAGCTTCTTGACGTTGGCGTCGTCGGGAACGATCAGCGGCCACTCGAACTTGAGCATCAGCGCGCAGCTTGGCACCGGCGCGACGATGTCGTAGCCCTTTTCGATCCACGGCACCAGTTCGGCGGCGGCCTTCCTGGCGTTCTCGGCGACGCGCGCGAGATCACCATGCTCGAGCTGCGGCATGCCGCAGCAGGTCGGGTACACCACTTCGGTCTCGACGCCGTTCTTGGCCAGCACGGCGCGCGCAGCCAAACCGATATCGGCGTTGTTGTATTCGGCGAAACAGGTGGCGTAGATCGCCGCCTTGCGGCCGTGCGCTGGGGCATTGGTATTGACCTGGGGCACGTTGGCGGCGGCCGCCTTGGTGAAGCGCGTGCCCTCGAACTTCGGCAGCGCCGCGTCGCGGTGCACGCCGAGCACGGCCTGCATCACCGGGCGGGTCAGCGCGTTCGAGCGGTCCGACGCCCAGTTGGCGAGACCGGAGAAGTTACAGCCCATCTTGCCGTTCTTATCGGTCTCGGTGAGGCGGCGCTCGATGCCGGAAATCTCACCCTTCTTCAGCTGCACCGCGCGGTAGCGCACCATCAGGTGCGGGAAATCGAGATTGAACTCGTGCGGCGGCACGTAGGGACACTTGGTCAGGAAGCACATGTCGCAGAGCGTGCAGGCGTCGACCACCGGCTTGAAGTCGGCGCTGGCGACGCTGTCGAGTTCGCCCGATTCCGATTCGTCGACCAGGTCGAACAATCTCGGAAAGCTGTCGCAGAGATTGAAGCAACGGCGGCAGCCGTGGCAAATGTCGAAAACGCGCCGCAGTTCCTCGTCGAGTTTGGCCTCGTCGTAGAAATCGGGGTTGTTCCAATCGATGGGGTGACGCGTGGGGGCGTCGAGGCTTCCTTCGCGCATGTCTATACTCCTGGCACCGGTGCGATGGTCGGCCCGGCAGCGGCTCCAAGGTCAAGGGGGGCACTGGGCCCCCCTATTTCCGTAACTTATATCGTCCTCGTCCCCGGGTGGTCCCTCTGGGGACGGCGACGTTAGGCCCCAAAGCCTTAAACCCAGGGGGCCTTAAGCCATCGTGTCGAGGGCTTTCTGGAAGCGCCCGGCGTGGGACTTCTCGGCCTTCGCGAGCGTCTCGAACCAGTCGGCGACCTCGTCGAAGCCTTCGTCGCGGGCAGTCTTCGCCATGCCCGGGTACATGTCGGTGTACTCGTGCGTCTCGCCGGCGATGGAAGCCTTCAGGTTGGCGCCGGTCGGGCCGATGGCGAGGCCGGTGGCCGGGTCGCCGCACTCTTCGAGGAATTCCAGGTGGCCGTGGGCGTGGCCGGTCTCACCTTCGGCGGTGGAGCGGAACACGGCGGCGACGTCGTTGTAGCCTTCGATGTCGGCCTTCTGCGCGAAGTAGAGGTAGCGGCGGTTGGCCTGCGATTCGCCGGCGAAGGCGTCCTTCAGGTTCTGTTCGGTCTTGCTGCCTTTGAGGCTCATGGTCGTACTCCCTTGGGTCTGTTGATCGTCGATGGGTGGTAATGAATAAACCGCGAATGGACTCGGTCGATCGAAGTGATAGAGCTTATATAGATTATTATCCGCGCGTTGTCAAATTGTTTTGAATAATTCTAAAAACCTTAACGACGCTCCGGCATTAACCCGAAATGCGCACCACGACATCGACCCGGCGTACCGTCTCGCCTTCCGGCGCTTCCGGCAGTTTCGAGACCACGACCTTGTCGCCGGCGATGTCGGAGAGCCGGCCCGAATCCTCGTAGAAGAAATGGTGATGGTCGGAGGTGTTGGTGTCGAAATAGCAGCGGTGCGAATCGACGACGATCTCGCGCAGCAACCCGGCACCGGTGAACTGGTGCAGCGTGTTGTAGACGGTCGCCAGCGAGACGCGAATCGATTTGTCGAGCGCTTCGGCATGCAGCGCCTCGGCGGTGACGTGGCGGTCATCGCAATCGAACAGCAGCTTGGCGAGCGCGATACGCTGGCGCGTCGGGCGCAGCCCGGCGGCACGGAGCCGTTCGATGACGTGAGCGTAGGGCCTTTGATCCATTGACGTTTTCCTGTCTGCCGTTGCGGACGCCGACAAGATGCCGCGCCCATGCCAATCTGGATATGGGGTCCGAAACGCTCGAATCCAGCGGAATCGCACAAACCCATAAATTATTTATGGAAAATAAGCGGCGTGATCACCGCCGTCAACGAGATTTTTTAGAATAGTTTAAATATTTTATCCGGGATCACTCGGCGCTGTCGTGCAGGCCCTTGGGCATGCCGACGACGTTGTAGCCGCTGTCGACGTGGTGGACCTCGCCGGTGACGCTGCGCGAAAGATCGGACAGCAGGTAGAGCGCGGCGCCGCCGAGGTCTTCCTGGCAGAGCGCGCGGTCGAGCGGCGACGATTCCTGGCTGCGGCGCAGGATCTCGCGCGCGCCGCCGATGGCGCTGCCCGCCAGCGTGCGCATCGGCCCGGCCGAGATGGCGTTGACGCGGATGTCCTGCGGGCCCAAGTCGACGGCGAGATACCGCACGCTCGCCTCCAATGCCGCCTTGGCGACGCCCATGACGTTGTAGTTCGGCATTACCTTTTCGGCGCCGTAGAAACTGAGCGTGATCAGGCTGCCGCCGTTCGGCATCAGCGCCTGCGCACGCCGAGCCAGCGCCGTGAACGAATAGCACGACACATCGAGTGTGCGCAGGAAGTTCTCGCGGCTGGTATCGACGTAGCGGCCCTTGAGCTCCTCCTTGTCGGAGTAGGCGATGGCATGGACGACGAAGTCGATCGCCGGCCAACGCCCGGCAAGGCTCTCGAACACGGCGCCGATCGAGCCGGTGCTCTCGACGTCGCAGGGCAGCACGATATCGGAGGCGACGCTCTCAGCGAGCGGCTTGACGCGGCGCTCGAGCGCCTCGCCCTGGTAGGTGAAGGCGAGCACGGCGCCGTGCTGGGCGAGCGCACGGGCGATGCCCCAGGCGATCGAGTTGCGATTGGCGACGCCCATGACGAGGCCGCGCTTGCCGGCCATCAATGCGCCGGGACCCGGCGAATCCCAATCGTCGGGCTCAGGTGATTGCGCGCCCGCCGCGGCGGTCGAGGCAACAGGCTGTTTCGGCAACTCGTTCATGACTGGTAGCGCTTGAACGCCAGCGTCGCATTGGTGCCGCCGAAACCGAAGCTGTTCGACAACACGCAGTTGAGCCCGGCATTGTCGACG
>JAYOXJ010000268.1:0-5198 GCA_038152725.1 Rhodospirillaceae bacterium | reverse complement strand
CACGACGACGATCCAGTATTTGAGAATGCCGGGGAAATCGAAGGAATAGGCCAACTCAGATTTCCTCTTCTTCGTCGTCTGAATTCGCCTCGGCACGTCCGGCGAAGGTGCAGAAAATCGTGATCATTGCCGCTGCCACGGTAATACCGACCCCGAGTTCGACGAGCAGGATGCCAAGGTGCTGTCCGTGCGTCGGTTCGTGGGCAAGCACGTTGTAATCGAGATATTTGCCGCCCTTCAGCATGGTGGAGACGCCGACCAGCCCGTAGGTCAGGACGCCGACAGCAAGAAATATGCGGGTGACCGCCGCCGGAATGACCTCACGCACAGTAGAGACACCGAAGATCAGTGCGTAGAGGATAAAACCCGATGCGAAAATGACGCCCGCCTGGAATCCGCCACCCGGCCCAAAATCGCCATGCCATTGCACATAGAGGGCGAATAGCAGGATATAGGGGATCAGGAACTTGGAGACCACCCGGAGGATGATTTTTTCATTCATGCCCGGGTGTCCTCGGTGGTCTGCGCGCGCTCGTCGCGGCGCTTCGGCCGTCGAACGCGGCCGAGAATCGCAAGCACGCCGGCCGCGGCCGTAAAGATGACGAAGGTTTCACCCAGCGTATCGTAGCCCCGGTAGCTCGCCAAAACCGAAGTTACCACGTTTGGAAGGCCCACTTCGGTCCCCGATTTCTCGAGATAGCGCGGCGCCACATGCTGATGAATTGGGGCCTTGGCGTCGCCATAGTGCGGCATGTCCAAGGTGCCATAAATCAGAACCGCGCCGGTTACGCCGACAATGGCCAGACCCGCAATCATGTTCTTGGGCGTAACCGGCTTTTCTTCCGAGCGCGTCAGGGCGAGGGTGCCGAGCATCAAGACGGTGGAAACGCCGGCACCGACGGCGGCTTCGGTAAAGGCCACGTCGACGGCGTCGAGTACGACGTAGGCCGCAGCGCCGAGCAGGCTGAAAATGCCGGTCAGCATGACCACGGCGAATAGGTTGTGCATCCTGGCGATGGCGATGCCGGTGACCGCCATGAAGCCCATCAGCAAGATGATGATCAGTGCGTCGCTCATCGGGCCTTCCTGGGTTTCGGTTTGGCACCCTTGGCTGGATCGAGACCGGCGTAGAGCGCGGCGCGGGCGAGTGCGTGTGTGGCCGTCGGGCTGGTAAACAGCACGAACAAGAAAATCAGCGCCAGTTTCGCGAGGCCGAGATTGAACCCGTTCTGCAGTGCCAGGCCGAGCAGGATCAGGCCAATTCCCAGCGTGTCAATCAGGCTCGCTCCGTGCATACGGCAGAATACGTCAGGCAGGCGCAGCATTCCGATCGCACCGACAATGCAGATGACGCCACCCGCGACGATGGACGCCCAACTCAAGATGTCGAGAATGGCCTGCATCAGATGTCCCCGTGGTGTTCGTCGCGGCCGTCGATGTTTCCGAGTTCGCGGTAACGCACGAACCGGGTGACGGCGATGGTGCCAATGAAGTTGATCAGTGCATAGACCAGCGCGAGATCGAGAAATTCCGGCCGTCCCGCCAGATAGCCGTGTACCGCGATGAGCAGCACGGTCAGGGTGCCGAGCGCGTTGACGGCAAGGATGCGGTCAAACACGGTCGGGCCGCGAAAGGCGCGGATCAGTACCAAAAGCATGGAGACCAGAACCGCGGCGGCCGCGGCGGCGAACATACTCATCCGGCACCTTCCGTGCCGGCGGCGACATTGCCCTCGAGCTTGGTGACGCGTCTGTCCATATCGCCGGCTTCAAGGCCTTCGCGGGCACCTGGCGTCAACGAATGTATGGTGAGCTCGTCGCCTTCGCAGAATATCGTGACGGTGCCGGGGGTGAGGGTGATCGAATTGGCATAGGTGACGCGGCCAACGTCCGACGCTTGCGTCGCCTTGACCTTGAACACCTGCGGCCTGATCCGTTCGCCGCCCTTGATGATCGCGAGGGTCACGTCGATATTGGCTTTTACGATTTCCCACAATAGCCAGAGGTAATATCCAACGCCGCGCGGGACGATGTGAATGGGATGACTCTCGTGATCGATCACGTCCATGCGGTGCGCAAGCCAAAGCACGCCGAGGATCGATCCGGCCCCGAGCGCCAGGATGAGCGGAATGAAATAGCCTGATAGTAAAAACCAAAGGACCGTCAGACCGGCACCTAGGGCGAAGAGATGAATCAATACAGGCCCCCGAGCTTTACCTGTCGCCTGTGATGGCCTTTTATTGGAAACGATACGGCCGAATTCGCTTTTCTTAATGAGAGCATAATCACTTCGATCACGCTTTATCCAGTGAAAATTGTCCTGGGAAAGCCACTTTTTGGTACTCGGATGACCATGTCACCCACAATATGTGGCGTCGCTATTAACGATTTCAAACGGCGAAAGTGCGCTTTCCGAATCCTGGTCGTTGCCACGTTTCTGCTGGTTCTTGGCGTCCTGCCGGCGGTGGCCTTCGAGCGCGCCAAGGTCGAAATCGAGGCTGGCAGCGCGCGTCATTTGTTCCTTGTCGAGGTCGCCAAGACGGACGCCGAGCGCGAGCGCGGCCTCATGGAGCGCACATCGCTGCCGCTCAACACAGGCATGTTTTTCGTGTTCGACCGCGAAGAACCGGTGAACATGTGGATGAAGGATACCTTCGTCTCGCTCGACATGATTTTCGCCGACACGGAAGGGCGCATCGTTTCCATCGCTTCCGACACCGAACCCATGTCGCTCCGCATCATTTCCTCGGTCGTGCCGGCGAAATCGGTTTTGGAGGTCCGGGCCGGAACGGCGCGGCGTCTGGGTATTCGCGTCGGCGACCGCCTGAGCCTCAAGCCATGACGGAACCTGCGGTATGACGACTGCGGCGACAGCCGGCCAACCGATCGCCGCAGGTTACCGCCGATGGTTCCTGCTGGCCATCGTGGTGACCACCCAGACGCTCTATTCCATGACGATTCTGGTGGTTAGCGTGGTGCTGCCACAGATGCAGGGCAGCCTGTCCGCGACGCCGGACCAAATTTCCTGGGCGATGACCGCCAACATCCTGGCCACGGCCGTAGTCACACCGCTGAGCGGCTGGCTGTCGGGGCGGTTCGGCTGGCGCAACGTCATGCTCTTTTCGCTCGCCGGCTTTTCCATCGCTACGGTGTTTTGCGGTTTGGCCGGCTCGCTCGGGAGCCTGGTGGTGTTTCGGGCACTGCAGGGTGGGTGTGGGGCGCCGATGACGCCATTGGCGCAAGCCATCATCCTCAGCACCTTCCCCAAACGCGAACACGGCTTGGCGACGTCGCTGTTCGGCATGGGTGTGGTGATTGGGCCGATCTTGGGGCCGATCTACGGCGGTTATCTCAGCGAGATCTACGATTGGCGCTGGGCTTTCTACATGATCGTGCCGATCGCCGTTGCCGGCTGGATCGGGCTTTGGGTGATCCTGCATGATGGCGGCCGCCAGGAGCGCATCCAATTCGCCTGGACCGGTTTCTTGAGCCTCGCGGTGGCGCTGGCCTGCTTGCAGCTCATCCTCGACCGCGGCCAGCGGCTCGACTGGTTCTATTCCAATGAAATCACCACGGAGACGGTGATTGGGGTTTTCGCATTCGCCGTCTATCTTGCCAACAGCCTGCTGTCGCGAACGCCCGTGCTCAATTTGCGCTTCCTGCTCAATCGCAACTACGGACTCGGGCTGATCATCGTCACCGTCTACGGCATGCTGAATTTCACGCCGATGGTGATGCTGCCGCCGTTGCTCAAGAATTTGGGCGGCTATCCCGACTCGATCATCGGCATCCTGCTCGCCGGGCGCGGCGCCGGCGCCGTGGTCGGGTTCTTCCTGGCCAACTGGGTAGCGCGCGTCGATCACCGGATCGGTATGTCCCTGGGCTTTCTGCTGCAGGCGTGGTCCGGCTGGGTGATGACAGGCTTCAACATGGACGTCACCATCCTCGACGTGATGACGACGAGCGCTGCGCAGGGCCTGGCCGTCGGTTTCATCTGGGTGCCGTTGACGGTCTCGACCTTCGCCAACATCGAAACCAAGCACATGGCCGAAACTTCGACCATGTTCCATTTGCTACGCAACATCGGCTCCAGCATCTTCATCTCGCTGAGCGTGATGACCGTGGTGCGCTCGTCGGCCAGCAATTTCGCCCGTCTGACCGAGTTTGTCTCACCGTTCAACGAGGCGCTCCGGGATTACGGGGTGAGCTCGCTGCACAGCTATACCAATCTCGCTGAATTGGCTCGCCTCAATGCCGAGTTGGTCGATCAGGCGCAATTGATAGGGTTTCTCAATGCCTTCGGCCTCTACACGATGATGTGCCTGTTGGTGCTGCCGATGATTTTCCTGGTCAAGCCGCCGAAGCGGCAGGCTGCGGGTTCCGCCGACTAAAGCTTGCGCGCGCGACGCCGAAGGCATAGAAAGCGGGCGAGCCGGGGAGTGGCGCAGCCTGGTAGCGCATCTGCTTTGGGAGCAGAGGGTCGCTGGTTCGAATCCAGTCTCCCCGACCAATCCCTTCCGTCGACTTTGACCCGCGTCGACAACGCCTAAATCACCCAATTTCCGCACATCGTGCCGGTTCGGAGCCCCGAAAACCGGCACAAATGCGTGGTTTTTTGGTTCGGCGCCGACCCTCCCAATATGAGGATAGTTTCGGCCCGGCATTTTGACGATCCTTCGGCCAACGTCACTAGCCGCATGGACCGAAGCCATGAAAGTCACCATCAAGTACGATCTCGAGTTCGACGACGGCAGGCGTGAGGTCGTCGATGTCTCGTTTGACGCCGAGCGCCTTGTCTTAGACACCCCACCGTCCGCATCGCTGCCGGATTGGACAGCGCTGGAATTTCACCAGTGCCGAAATTGTCCGCTCGCCACAGACGGCGACAGCCGCTGTCCGGTCGCCGTCAGGCTCGTCGATATCGCCGAAAGGTTCGGCACGACCCCCTCGCACCAGGAGACGACCTTGCACGTGCGCACGCCTGAACGCGTGATCTCCGCCCGCACCACAGCACAGGCGGCGCTCGGTTCGCTGATCGGGCTGGTGATGCCGCTCAGCGGCTGCCCGCATCTGGCGCCGTTGGCGCCGATGGCGCGGTTCCACCTGTCGCTCTCGACCCATGAAGAGACGGTCTACCGGGTGACCTCAATGTATCTGCTGTCGCGCTATTTCAGATCCAATGGATCGACGCCCCTGGAC
>JAYOXJ010000267.1:0-5268 GCA_038152725.1 Rhodospirillaceae bacterium | reverse complement strand
GGCTTCCATGCGGCCCTGGCTGATTTCCGCCTGGTAGGGCGTGTAGGCGGTGTACCAGCCGGCGTGTTCGAGCACGTTGCGCAGGATAACGCTCGGCGTCTTGGTGCCGTAGTAGCCCATTCCGATCATGGAGGTGAACACTTTATTCCGCATCGCCATGTGGCGCAGGTAGTCGAGCGTGCCACGTTCGGTCTTGTTGGCGCCGATGGCGAGCGGCGTGCGGTCGCGAATGGCGGCGGGGACGGTCTTGTCGATCAGTTCGTCAAGCGAACCGACCCCGACCGTCTTCAACATTTTCGCCACATCCGCCTCTGTCGGGCCAATATGGCGGCGGATGAAATCGTCGCGCGCTTCGAGTTGCTCGAGTGTTTCCCGGGTCATGATCGGTCTCCTCGCGGGTTCCCCGCTCAGTCGTCGGCTTCGCAGAAAGCCTTGTAGGCGGCGGCATCCATCAGGTCGTCCAGTTCGCCCGGATCGGAAAGCTTGATCTTGAAGAACCAGCCGTCGCTCATTGGATCGGAATTGACGGTGCCCGGATTGTCCTCGAGTTCGGCGTTCACCTCGGTGACCTCGCCGGTGACCGGGCTGTAGATTTCACTCGCCGCCTTGACCGACTCGACCACACCGGCTTCGTCGCCGGCGGAAAGCTCGGTGCCGACAGCCGGCATCTCGACGAACACCACGTCGCCCAGCTGCTCCTGGGCGAAATCGGTGATCCCTACGGTACCGATGCCGCCCTCGACACTTATCCATTCATGGTCTTCCGAGAATTTCGTCGTCATGGAACGCTTTCTCCCTTTTCAAGGTTTGTAATAGCGATGTGGAACGAAAGGCAGCGGCGCGACCGCCGCCGGAACCAGGGTCTTGCGAATCTGCAGGCCGAGCGCCGTGCCCGGTGCCGCCAGATCGGCGCGCACATAACCCATGGCGACCGGACCGCCGAAGCTGGCGCCGAAGCCGCCGCTGGTGATGACGCCGGCGGGCTTGCCGGCGGTGTCGAGGATTTCGGTGCCGTGCCGTGCCGGCGCCCGGCCTTCCGGGCGAACGCCGACGAGCCGGCGCGTAGGCCCGCCCTCGGCCTCGCCAGCGATGCGTTTCCAGCCGGGAAACCCGCCTTCGGCAAGCCTGTGCTTGGTGATGGTCCAGTTGAGGCCGGCCTCGATCGGGCTTGTGGACTCGTCGATGTCCTGGCCGTAAAGGCAAAGTCCGGCCTCGAGCCGGAGCGAATCGCGCGACCCCAGTCCCGCCGGTTCGACATCGGGATGGGCGAGCAAGCGCCGGGCCACGGCCTCGGCGTGTTCGGCGGAAACGGACAATTCGTAGCCGTCCTCGCCGGTGTAGCCGCAGCGGCTGATCGAGACGGCGATACCGTCGATCTCCGCATCTATGAAGGACATGAACAGCATCTGCGTCGCGGCCGGAACCAGGCCGGCCAGAACCGACGCGGCCGCCGGGCCCTGCAGCGCCATCAGGGCGCGGCCGGCGTGGTGCGTGATGGTGACGTCGCCGGTGAGAGAGGCGCGAAGATGCGCGAGATCGACGTCGGCGCGCGCGCCGTTGACCACGAGCCGAAGATGGTCGCCGCCGTTGGCCGCCATCAAGTCGTCGATGATGCCGCCCTCATCGGTGGTGAACATGGTGTAGCGGATGCGGCCCTGGGCGAGGCCGGAGATGTTTCCGGGCACCAGGCGTTCGAGCGCGGCGACGGCGTCCCCGCCCGCAAGCGTGACCTGGCCCATATGGGAGACGTCGAACAGCGACGCCTTGGCGCGGGTATGATTGTGTTCGGCGATGATGCCGCCGGGATACTGCACCGGCAGCGAATGTCCCGCGAACGGCACCATGCGGCCACCCAGTTCGGCATGCAGGCCGGCCAAGGGCGTGGCGATCAGGTCGGCGGCATCGGGCTGTTCCATCGGGCACCTCGCATCTGGGTTGACGCACTCACCGGCCGCCGCAGTTCCGTCGCGGTCTTCCGGTCTGCGCGCCCCCTCTGTCTCGGTACCTGAAAGATTGACCGGTCCGGCGGCGTCTTGCCGGTGCGGCTTACATCTTCGGTGGGATCCCGGCATCATTCCCGAAATCCACTTTCCAGAGCCCCATTACGCCGCGGTCCTTTTGCCTGAGAGTTTCCGGGGCGGTTGCTCCTTCGGCGTCGAGATCCGGCGGTCAAACCCGCCCTCGAACTCTCCCACGACGGTCGACTGGGTAAGCCATTCGGCCTGACTGCATCTTCACATAGGCCTGCGCGCAGGTCAAACGCCCGCGTCCCGTCACTTAAGGTTCTTCCGATTGTATTCGAGCTGTTCGTGGTTCAGCGCGAAACCGGTGAAAATGATGTATTCCGAACTTTTAATATCGGCGGTCAACGGCAATTCCAGCTTGATGGTTTCACCGGGGAATTGAACTTCCGTTTGGTTGCCGGCGAAGTTGGCCTCGATCTTGAAGGTCTCGCGGTAGAGCACGTTTCGTTTCTTGTCGGTGACCGAAACGAAATAGGGCAGCGTCGCCTTGCGGGTGGTGTTTGCGGGGCCGCGCCGGGCGCCGAACAGGACCGAGAAGTTGGCGTCCATGTGCCCCTTCTTGGTGTCCTTGTCGACGAACGTCAGACATTCCAGCCGCGCGTCGCCGATTGCTGCTTCGACATCGACGTCGACGAGATCGCGGCCCTGCCCGGATCGGAACGCGACCAATCGGGCGGCATCCTTGAGGATTCGATAATCGGGGCAGGAATAGACGATCGGTTTCGACCATAGTGTCGAGATGCGGTCGACGGTGCTCGAGGTGGTTTCGCAACCGCCGAGCGTGAGCAACGCGCAGGTGGCGATGATCAAGTGGAAACGCATCGGCTCACCGATCCTGAAACGGCTTAGAGATCGTTGTGGGTGCCGTCGCAAAGCACCGGGGTCTTGGTCTGTTTGCAGCCGCAGAAGTAGACGGTCTCCGTTTTCTCGGCCTCGAAAATCATCGGCAGGAAGCCGGTACCAGCGTGCGAACCGTCGCAGAACGGTTGCTTCTTGCTGTGGCCGCAGGCGCACCAAGCGTATCGGCGCCCGGCAACTACGTCCACCGGATAGGGGGATTTCTGGGCGATCTTTGCTTCCGACATGATCCTCTCCCTTCAGAACGTTTCGATCGGGACCGATGCCCGCTTCAAATCAGAGGGCGACTCTAGTTGAGGCCGCTAAAACGAACAAGGCCTCGAACTTGGTTTCCACCATGGCCGGGACCGGCTTATTGAGCCGGCTCAATCGGTAAGTACGGGTGGGGATCGGCAATTTCAACCAAAACGGTGGCAAGGCGCGCCAGCGCACGCGCACGGCCCCAGGCATTGTCGAGGTCGCGTGCCACCTCGAGGCCGCGGTCGAGTGCCGTCTCCGCTACGGCGCGCTTACCGGCACGAGCGTGGCCGAGTGCGAGGTCGCTGAACATCCAAACCTGGCTTAGTCGGCTGACGATCGATTGTGTCGCCGCCTTGGCCTCGGATTCCGTCGCTTCCGCGCTGGCGAGGTCGCCGGCCGGCCGCGCGGCGATCTCTTCGGCGCACAGACCGGCCGGTCCCGCGGCAAACCAGCCGAAGACGGCACTTATAACGACCGCGGCGGCAAAATTTAAAGGTCGCGCCATGCCCCAATTATGCGGGAGGCGCGGGCAGAGCGGCAAGTGAAACGGCGGCCCACGGCGCAGCGTTGAGCGGCACCGCTTGCCAGAATGCCGCCGGTTTCCTAAACACGCGGACATGGCTGTTTACACGGAAGTCACTGACGACGAGGTTTCCGCCTTCATCGCCGAATACGACATCGGCGAGGTGCTCGCCTGCAAGGGTATCGCCGAGGGCGTTGAGAACACAAACTACCTGCTTACCACCGAGCAGGGGCCATTCATCCTGACCCTCTACGAGAAACGCGTTAAAGCCGAAGACCTGCCGTTCTTCCTAAACCTGATGGAACATTTGGCGGCGCGTGGGGTGCCTTGTCCGCTGCCAGTGCGCGGCCGTGACGGCAACGCACTCCGTCGACTGGCCGGCCGGCCGGCAGCGGTGGTGACGTTTCTCGCCGGCATGTGGCCGAGACGCCCGGACCTGCTTCACTGCAGCGAACTCGGCACCATGCTCGCGACCATGCACGTGGCTGGCGCCGGGTTCGCCATGACCCGCCCCAATGCCCTCTCGGTCGATGCATGGCGTCCCTTGCTCCAACACGCGGTCGGCGCTGACGGCACCGACGCCGACCAGATTCGTCCCGGCCTCGGCGCCGAACTGGCCGCTGAACTCGATCACCTCGAAGCCAATTGGCCGGCGCGCCTGCCCATCGGTGTCATCCATGCCGATCTGTTTCCCGACAACGTGTTTTTCCGCAGTGGCCGGGTCTCCGGCGTCATCGACTTCTACTTCGCTTGCACCGACGCCTACGCCTACGATATCGCGATCTGCCTGAATGCCTGGTGTTTCGAAACGGATATGAGCTTCAACGTGACCAAGGCGCGGAGGCTGTTGAACGGCTACCGGAAGGTGCGCGCGCTGGAGCCGCGCGAGCTCGAATTCCTGCCCTTGCTGGCACGCGGCGCCGCCATCCGGTTCCTGCTGACGCGGCTTTACGATTGGCTGCATACGCCGGCCGATGCCTTGGTCACCCGCAAGGACCCGCTGGAATATCTCGCCAAGCTCAGGTTCCATGCCGGGATCGACGACGTCGGCGCCTACGGGCTGGACGACAGGGGCGAAAAATGAGCGAGCGGACCGACGCGAACCCTTCGGCGGTCGAGATCTTCACTGATGGCGCTTGCCTGGGAAACCCGGGGCCGGGCGGCTGGGCGGCACTGTTGCGTTGGCGCGACGAGGAACGCGAACTGGCTGGCGGCGAGCCTGCCACCACCAACAACCGCATGGAACTGATGGCCGCGATCCGGGGGCTGGAGGCTTTGAAGCGGCCGAGCCGCGTGGTGCTCACTACCGACAGCACCTACGTGCGCGACGGCATCACCCGCTGGGTCGCTGGCTGGCAACGCAATGGCTGGAAGACGGCGGCGAAGAAGCCGGTAAAGAACGTCGATCTCTGGCAACGGTTGAATGCGGCCGTCTCCGGCCATGATGTCGAGTGGAGATGGGTCAAGGGGCACGCCGGCCATGACGAGAACGAGCGTGTCGACAGGCTCGCCGGTGAACAGGCAAGGCTCGCCGGTGGCCAATAGGCGGCTCGGAAGCTACTTGTCGGTGTCCTTCCCCCCTATAACAGCACCGTGTTTGATATAATTCCCTAACTTAAATCA
>JAYOXJ010000266.1:0-5276 GCA_038152725.1 Rhodospirillaceae bacterium | reverse complement strand
TCCTGGTCGCCGGCACCGACGGCGTCGGCACCAAGCTGATGGTCGCCATCGCCGCGGGCGATCATTCCACCGTCGGCATCGACCTCGTCGCCATGTGCGCCAACGACCTCGTCGTGCAAGGCGCCGAACCGCTCCTGTTTCTCGATTACTTCGCCACCGGGCGCCTCGCGGTCGAGGCCGGCCGCGAAATCGTCGCCGGTATCGCGGATGGCTGCCGCCAGGCCGGTTGTGCGCTGGTCGGCGGCGAGACCGCCGAGATGCCCGGCATGTATTCCGACGGCGATTACGACCTCGCCGGCTTCTGTGTCGGTGCCGTCGAGCGCGACGACGCGCTGACCGGCGACAAGGTCGCTGTCGGCGACGTGTTGATCGGCGTTGCCTCCAGCGGTGTCCATTCCAACGGTTTCTCGCTGGTTCGGCGTGTCGCCGAGGCCGCCGGTCTCGGTTTCGGTGACGCGGCACCGTTCCAGCCGGGCGCGACGCTCGGCAAGGCGCTGCTGACGCCGACCCGCATCTATGTGAAATCGTCGCTGGCGGCGATCCACGCCGGCGGCGTCCATGCCCTCGCTCACATCACCGGCGGCGGATTGCCCGAAAACCTACCTCGTGTCTTTCCGGACGGCGCCGCCGCCCGCATCGACGCCGCCAAATGGAAAGCGCCGGCGGTGTTCGGCTGGCTCAAGCGCGCCGGCAACATCGCCACGCCGGAGATGTACCGCACCTTCAATTGCGGTATCGGCATGGTCCTGGTGGTGGCGCCGGGCAGCGTCGACGCCGTTCTGGCCGTGCTTCGCGAACATGGCGAGGCGGCCTCGGTGATCGGCGAGATGGTCGCCGCCGAGGAAGGCAAGTCGCTGGTCGTCATCGACAATCCGGAAGCGCCCTTCACCGGATGAGCGCCAAGCTTGCCCTGGCTGTCTTGATCTCCGGGCGCGGTTCGAACTTGCAGGCGCTGATCGATGCCGCGCAAGACCCAGCGTACCCCGCCGAAATCAAGCTGGTGATCTCCAACAAGGCCGGCGTCATGGGCCTCGAGCGGGCGGAAAAGGCCGGTATCCCGACCCTGGTCATCGACCACAAGAAATTCGAAAGCCGCACCGCGTTCGACGCCGAGATGACCGAGGCGATGGAGACCGCCGGCGTCCAACTCGTCTGCCTCGCCGGCTTCATGCGGCTTCTGTCAGAGGAATTCGTTGCCCATTGGATGGACCGGATGATCAACATCCACCCCTCGCTGCTGCCAGCCTTCAAGGGCCTGGACGTGCAGCAGCGCGCCATCGATGCCGGCGCCCGGTTCTCCGGCTGCACTGTGCATTACGTTCGCCACGAGATGGATACCGGCCCGATCCTGGTTCAGGCAGTTGTGCCGATCCACCAATCGGACGATGCCGATGCGCTGGCGGCGCGCATCCTCACCAAAGAACACGTGATCTACCCGCTGGCGGTCAAATGGATCGCCGAAGGCCGGGTCCGGGTCGCGGGCGAGCGCGCCATCGTCGAGGGCGTGAAGGCACCCGAGGGCGCGCTCGTCAATCCGGCACCCTGAAACGGAAACGGTCGCCCCGAAGAGCGGCCGTTCCATTGTCCCAAGAGCACGTTGGGCCGAAATAGGCCCGGATCGGGTTAGCCCACGATCTCTAGCTTGGAAAAGAAGTACGAGATTTCCTCGGCCGCCGTTTCCGGGGCGTCGGAGCCATGCACCGAATTGGCTTCGATGTTCTCGGCGAAATCCTTGCGGATGGTGCCCGCCTCGGCGTTAGCCGGGTTGGTGGCGCCCATGATGTCGCGGTTGCGCTGGATGGCGTTGTCGCCTTCCAGGACCTGCGCGACGATCGGACCGGAAGTCATGAACTCGACCAGATCCTTGAAGAAAGCGCGCTCCTTGTGGACGTGGTAGAAACCTTCGGCCTGGGCGCGGGTAAGGCGGAGACGCTTCTGGGCGACGATCTTGAGCCCCGCGTCTTCGAAACGGGCATTGATCTTGCCCGTGAGATTGCGGCGTGTGGCGTCCGGCTTGATGATCGACAGCGTTCTTTCGACGGCCATTCGTCTGATCCCCTGGATAGTTTTGGCTGTACACGTATTCTCCGCGGGCAATGTTGCGCTGCGGAAACGGGGCCGGGTTATAGCCCTCCCAGATGATGCTGGCAAGGGAAAGGCACTCTTGACAGGCGAGACGGTTTTTCGCTTTTCCGGCCGGGCAAATGTCGGAAAATGGCGGAATTCCTACTTCAGCGGCGAAGCTGGCCCGTATGTCCGAAAAATTCCGTTCCCTGGCATTACTCACACTCTGCGTCATCGCGGCGCTGGCGCTTTGGTTTTCGACCACCGCCGTGGTGCCGTCGCTGGCCGCCCAATACCCCTTGATGCCGGCCAGACTGGCGCTCTTCACCAGCGCCGTGCAGGCCGGATTCGTCGCCGGTACGGTGACCAGCGCCGTACTCGGCCTCGCCGACCGCCTCGATCCCAGGCGGTTCTTCATGGTGTCCACACTGGTCGCATCCGCCGCCAACGCGGCGCTCCTGGTGCTGGCACCGACGTCCGACGTGGTTTTGGCCTGCCGATTCGTCACCGGGTTCTGCATGGCCGGCGTCTATCCCGTCGGCATGAAGATGGCCCCCGCCTGGGCCAACCGGGACCTAGGGCTCTTGGTCGGCATTCTGGTCGGCGCGGTGACGCTCGGCTCGGGCGTGCCGCATCTCTTTAACGCCTTCGGCGGCCTCGACTGGCGCTTCACCATCATGGCCGGATCGCTGGTCGCCGTTTTCGGCGGTCTCGCCGTCACCCGCGTCACACTCGGCCCCAATCACCGCCCGGCCGCGCCGTTCGCCCCCAAGGCCGCGCTGCTGGCGTTCCGCGACCCGGCGTTGCGACTCGCCAACGGGGGATACCTCGGCCACATGTGGGAGCTCTACGCCATGTGGGCGTGGATCGGCGTCTTCCTCGACGCCAGTTTCCGTTTCACCATGCCGGCCCACGATGCTGCCGAGGCGGCCAGGTTCGTGAGTTTCTTCGTCATCGGCGTCAGCGGCGCCGTTGGATGCGTCCTTGGCGGCTATCTCGCCGACCGCATCGGCCGCACCGCCTTCACCATGGCGGCGATGACGGTGAGCGGCGGCTGCGCGTTGACCGTCGGCCTATTCTTCGGCGGCGCGCCGGCCGTCTTGGTCGTGATCTGCCTGATATGGGGGGCCAGCATCGTCGCCGATTCGGCCCAGTTCTCCTCCGCCGTCACCGAACTGGCGCCGCCCGAACGCATCGGCACCACCTTGACCGTGCAAACTTGCGCCGGCTTCCTGTTGACGCTGGTGACCGTGCACCTGATGCCGCACGCGGCCCAATGGTGGGGCTGGAACCATGCATTCATGATCCTTGCCATCGGCCCGGCGCTGGGCGTCCTTTCCATGGCCCGGCTCCGCGCCCGGCCGGAGGCATCGAAACTGGCCGGCGGGCGGCGCTAGCCCCCGACCTTAACCCGTGCTACACCGCCGCCCATGCTGCATATAAACGACCTCGTCTATCGCGTCGGCGGACGCACGCTGTTCGAAGGCGCCACCGTCCATGTGCCGGCCGGCCACCGCGTCGGCCTGGTCGGGCGCAACGGCGCCGGCAAGACGACCCTGTTCCGCCTGATCCTCGGTGAGGCGACGCCGGACAGCGGCAGCATCAACGTGCGCCGCGGCATGCGCGTCGGCACCGTGGCGCAGGAAGCGCCGGGCGGCCAGGAGACGCTGGTCGAACACGTGCTCGCCGCCGACAAGGAACGCACGCGGCTGCTCGAACGTGCCGAGAGCGCCACCGACGCGCACGAGATCGCCGAAATCCACACCCGCTTGGCCGACATCAACGCCGAGACGGCGCCGGCGCGCGCCGCGCGGATTCTCGCCGGCCTCGGTTTCGACGAAGCGCAACAGCAACGCCCCTGCGCCGAGTTCTCCGGCGGCTGGCGCATGCGTGTGGCGCTCGCGGCAACGCTGTTCGCGGCACCCGACCTGCTCTTGCTCGACGAGCCGACCAACCACCTGGATCTGGAAGCGGCGCTCTGGCTCGAAGGCTATCTCTCGACCTGGCCCGGCACGGTGGTCGTCATCTCGCACGACCGCACACTGTTGAACACGGTGGTGAACGAGATCGTTCATCTCGAACAGAAGCGGCTGACGCGCTACGCCGGCGGCTACGACCGCTTCGAACGCACCCGGCGCGAACGCCAGGAGTTGGACTCCAAGCTGCGCTCCAAGCAGCTCGTGCAGCGGCGCCATATCGAGGCCTTCGTCGAGCGTTTCCGGTTCAAGGCGTCGAAGGCGCGCCAGGCGCAGAGCCGGCTGAAGATGCTGGAGCGCATGACGCCGATCGCGTCGGTGGTCGAGGAACACACCATCGCCTTCGATTTCCCCAACCCGGAGCCGCTGTCGCCGCCGTTGATCGCACTCGACGGCACCGACGCCGGCTACGACGGCAAGGCTGTGCTCAAGAACCTCGATCTCCGCATCGACATGGACGACCGCATCGCGCTCCTGGGCGCCAACGGCAACGGCAAGTCGACGCTGGTGAAGCTCCTGGCCGGGCGCTTGAAGCCCTTGGCCGGCAAGCTGGTCAAATCGGCCAAGCTCAAGGTCGGCTATTTCGCCCAGCACCAGGCCGACGAACTCAATCTTTCGGAGACGCCTTACCAGCACCTGGCGCGGCTGATGCCGATGGCCACCGAAACCAAGGTGCGCGCCCACCTGGGCCGCTTCGGCTTTTCCGGCCCGCACGCAGACGTCAAATGCGAGGGGCTGTCGGGCGGAGAGAAGGCACGCATGCTGTTCGCCATGACCTCGACCGACGCGCCGCACATCCTGCTGCTCGACGAACCGACCAACCACCTGGACGTGGACGCCCGCGAAGCGCTGGTGCAGGCGCTCAACACCTACGACGGCGCCGTCGTGCTGGTCAGCCACGACGCGCACCTGGTCGATCTGGTCGCCGACCGATTGTGGCTGGTCGACGACGGCAAGTGCACCGCCTACGACGGCGATTTGTCCGACTACCGCGCCATGCTCACCGACGAGCGCCGGGCGCGACGGCGCCAATCGCGCGAGACGGCCGAGGCGCCACCTGAGTCGAGCGCCGCCGGGCGCAAGCAGGCCCGGCGCGACCGCGCCGAACAGCGCGCCGCCACCGCCGATCTCCGCAAGGAGGTGCGCGATCACGAAAAGAAGATCGAGAAACTGGCGGCCGAGCGGGATGCGCTGGAGCGGCGCCTCGCCGACCCTGAGGTCTACCAGGGACCGACG
>JAYOXJ010000265.1:843-5286 GCA_038152725.1 Rhodospirillaceae bacterium | reverse complement strand
AAAATCATGGTATAAACAGGTCAAACACTAACCGTTACCTACTTCAGCCCCAAAATCTAATGACCCCTGACGACCAAACCGCTGACGTATCCGTCTGGATGTTGCCCTCGCAGGGGTGGAGTGTCCGCCTGCCGCGAGGGTGGCATCTCGGCGGCTGCCGTTTCGAACGACGCGGAGATAGCCTCGTGCTGAATGACGAACACGGCCGTCGGGTGTTGTTGCGCGACTACTATGTCTGCGAGGCTTCGCCGGATTTGCGCGACGATACCGGCCAACGGTTGCCGGGCGAGTTGGCACGGTTGATGGCGGGGCTGTCGGCGAAAGCGCAGGAACTGGTGCTGATCGACGGCTACGGCAGTCGCCGGACCGGAACCTAGGCCTAACCGGAAGTCAGGCCCAGGCTGTCTGGGAGGAGCCGCCCCATGGCCCGCAGCAACTGGAAGACCGCAAGACGCTCGTCGTAGGCGGCGGACGTGAAGTTGATTTGCGAATTGGCGAGATCGTCCTCGGCCTTGAGTACGTTGAGGATGGTCTCCTTGCCGGTCTCGCGCAGTTTCTTGCGCGCCTCGAACACTTCGGACGAAATGTTGACGGCGTTCTCAAGAAGACCGAGCCGCTGGCGTGCCGTCAATAAGGCGCGCCACGCCAGCCGCGTCTGCTCGATCACCTTGCGCGTGGCATCGTCGCGGCTGTCCTGGCTGGCGCGATAATTGAAAGTCGCGGCCGAAAGCGATTCCCGCGTGGAGAACCCGGTGAACAGGTTCCAACTGGCGGTTACGAGGAGCGAGTAGTCGCGCCGGACGCCGATGGTCGCGTCGGCATGTCTTTCGAAATTGAACTTGCCCTCGAGGTCGATGGTCGGCGCCATTTCGGCCATGACCGAACGCCGGCGCTCGCGCGCCACTTCGATGTTGGTGGCGGCGCCGATGGCAGTCGGATTCTCCACAATGGCGATCTCGACGGCGCGCTCGATGGTGCTCGGAATCAGTTCCACCGGCGGCACTGGATCGGTCATCGCCTCGACGTCCGGGGCATGGCCGTAAGTCTTCATGTAGCGGCTGACGGCATCCTCGCGCGCGCCTTCGAAAGTGACGCGGCGCTCCTTGGCGATCTGCAGTTGCGATTTGGCCTGCAGCACGTCGATGGCGACGCCCGAACCACGCTGCACGCGTTCGTCTTCCAAATTCAGCTGGCGCTGGATGGTGGCCTCGTTCTCGCGCGACAGTTCTACCAGACGCTGCTGGCGTAATACGTCGATGTAGGTATTGACTCCGTCGAACAGCGCGTTCTGGCGGACGGTTTCGAGATTGTAGCGCGAGAGTTCCTTGCTGAGGCGCGCGGTGCGGACCTGGGTCGAGGTCAGGTATCCGTTGAACAGGTTCTGTGTCACCGTCAGCGTGCCGGTCTGCTTGGTGCGGCTCGACGGTTTGCCGTTCTGACCGTCATCGGCATTTCGTTCTGCCGGGCTGTCGATCAGTTGATGGCCGGCGTCACCCGAGGCGGCCACGGTTGGATAGTAGCTCGCCAGCGTTTTGGAAACGTCCTTTTCAGCCGCTTGCAGCGATTTCATGGCCGAACGGATCTGAGGGTGGTTGTAGAGCAGGCCGCGTAGTTCCGATTGCAGCTCGGCCGCATGCACCGGCATTGCGCCGAATAACGTCCAGCCCGCGAACCCTAATAACACTGCCAATGCGTGGTGAAGCCGCATCAAATCCCAGATTCTTAAGATAACACCTTGATTCTCAACGGGTTAAAGGGTTTATCGAAAGCCGTCAATTGATCTGTGGATAAAAAAATCATTAAACTCAATGAGTTGTAAGATTTGCAATGAAACAGCCACAAAATCCACGGTGCTCGGACCGCGATATCCACCACATTTTGACTGCGGTCCTGTTCGACCTGGGACCGGATGCGGCCGTTCAATGAATGTTGAGCGCCAGGTCGGCCATACGGAACTCGGCCGGCCGGATCAATGCGCTCGACGCCACCGTGACCGAATGCAGGCGGCCGTCCAAATTGCTCTGCCAGAATCTCAGGAATTTGTAGAGAATCGGAAACCTGGGAGCCATGTCGTAGTCCTGCCAAATGTAGTGCTGCAGCAGACTCGGGTGATCGGGGCGATGATAGAGGATTTCCGCCATAGTCAGGCGATAGCCGTCGAGTTGACGCTTGAGATCGGACATTCGGAACCTCCGGTCTGGTGCGTAATCGTTTCGATCATGCTGCAACTGGCTGATTTTGCTGTCAATTAAAATTAATAAAAACAATACCTTGGCACTCATATGGCGAGAGTGCTGACAGACGGAAAAGTGCACACCGGCAAGGCGCCGGGAAAAAATCGTCCGGTCGAAGTCCCATATCATATGGAGACACATTCTCGACCGGACACAAGGAGTCTGATCAGGGAGGCTGGCCGCGAGGGGCAATGCGGCCATGACTGAATATACAAACTTTTAGGATATTAATAAAGAAAAAAATATATCTAACGCCATATCACCAAGGCAAAGTATATTTGCACTGACTGGGAGTTTTTTAACTTTCCGATTCGGCCACTGTAATATGCCTTCAGCGGACTCGTGACCTGATATAGGGGACGAGCAATGGCGGTGTCAGCTGCGGCCGAGCGGGAATGCAGTCAGGGATATGGCAGCGCCTGCCGCGAAATTGGGCTCGTTCCGTCAATTTTTTATGGTGCTTTTTAAGTTCAGCGGCTTGCGCTGCCGTATCCACCGCCGCCCGGTGTCTCGATCACGACGACGTCGCCGGGGCTGAGCTCGGTGCCGTCGGCGCCCTTGAGGCGGTCGATGCGGCCGTCGGCGCGCTCGACCGAATTGCTGCCCCGGTCGCCGGCGCCGCCACCTTGGAGTCCGAACGGCTCGGTCTCGCGGTGACCGGAGAGAATCGTCGCGGTCATAGCTTCCAGGAACCGCATGCGCCGGACCGTGCCGTCACCGCCCCGGTGCCGGCCCTTACCGCCTGAGCCCTTGCGGATAGCGAAGCTCTCGAGTCGTACCGGGAAGCGCCATTCCAGCACCTCCGGGTCGGTCAGCCGCGCGTTGGTCATGTGGGTGTGCACGGCATCGGTGCCGTCGAAATCGGAACCGGCGCCGGAGCCGCCGCAGATGGTTTCGTAATACTGGTGCTTGGCGTTGCCGAACAGAAAGTTGTTCATGGTGCCTTGGGCCGAGGCGAGCTTGCCGAGCGCGGCATAGAGACAGTCGGTGATGCACTGCGAGGTCTCGGTGTTGCCGGCGATGACGGCGGCCGGGTAGACCGGGGCCAGCATCGAACCCTCCGGCACGATGATGTCGATCGGTTTCAGGCAGCCCTCGTTCAGCGGGATCTCGTCGTCGACCAGGGTGCGGAAGACGTAAAGCACCGCGGCCTTGGCCACCGCCGTCGGCGCGTTGAAATTGCCCGGGTCCTGCGCCGAGGTGCCGGTGAAGTCGACGATGGCACGGCGCGCCTTGCGGTCGACCGAAATGTTGACCTTGATCCGCCGCCCGCTGTCCATGGGGTATGTGAATTCGCCGTCCTTGAGCACGTCGATGACGCGCTTGACCGATTCCTCGGCGTTGTCCTGGACGTGGCCCATGTAGGCCCAGACCACGTCGAGGCCGAAGTGATTTATGATCTTGCGCAATTCACCGACGCCGGTGGTATTGGCGGCGATCTGGGCGCCGAGGTCGGCCATGTTCTGGTCGATGTTGCGGCAGGGATAGGCGCCGGACGCCAGAAGCGCGCGGGTCTCCTTCTCGCGGAGCTTGCCGTCCTCGACCAGGAGGAAGTTGTCGATGACGACTCCTTCCTCCTCGATGATGCGCGAGTCGGGCGGCGACGAGCCCGGCGTCTTGCCGCCGATGTCGGCGTGGTGGCCGCGCGAGCCGACGTAGAACAGGATCTTATCGCCGGCCTCGTCGAACACCGGCGTGATAACGGTGACGTCGGGCAGGTGCGTGCCGCCGTTATAGGGGGCGTTCAAGGCATAGACGTCGCCCGGCTTGATGGTTTTGGCGTTCTCGCGGATGACGGTCTTAATGCTCTCGCCCATGGAGCCCAGGTGCACCGGCATGTGCGGCGCGTTTGCGACTAGGTTGCCGGCGGCGTCGAATATCGCGCAGGAGAAATCGAGCCGCTCCTTGATGTTCACCGAATAGGCGGTGTTGGCCAGCGTGGCGCCCATCTGCTCGGCGATCGACATGAAGAGATTGTTGAACACTTCAAGCATCACCGGGTCGGCGTCGGTGCCCACCGCCTCGCGCTTCGGCCGTGCCACCGCGCGGGTCAGCACCAGTACGCCGCCCTCCGGGCCCCCGGCGCGCATGTCGGCGCGCCAGCCGGGTTCGATCACGTCGGTCGAGGTCACCTCGACGATGATCGCCGGGCCCATGACGCTCTGGCCGGGCGGGAGCGCGTCACGCCGGTCGAGCGGCGTCGTTGCCC
>JAYOXJ010000265.1:0-833 GCA_038152725.1 Rhodospirillaceae bacterium | reverse complement strand
CCATTTGCCGTCGGTGAACATGTCGGCCCGCGCGATCAGTTCCGGTGCCGGCGGCGTCGCATCATCCGGTGCCGCGGCCGGTGCCGCGGCGGTGACGTCGGTGGCGCCGATGGCCTCGACCGAGGCCGCCTCGACCCGGAGTTCGCGTTCCGGCGCGATGAAACCGAAACGCTGTTTGTGGAGCGTCTCAAATTGCGTCTTCATGGCGTCGGCGTCCGAGAAGTCGACCAGCAGCGCCGAGTCGGTGCCGGCGTAGCGAAGATGCAGCTTGCGCACCGTCGAAATGCGCGCTTCCGGCACGTCCTGGCTCAGCACTTCGGCGCGGGCCTCTGCCTCGAGTTCGTCGAGCACGCTGGCGGCTTGCGCGAACACCTCGGCGGCGAAGGCGCCCTCGATCTGGCGTTCGCGCATGGCGCGGACGTCGGCGAGGCCCATGCCGTAGGCCGACAACACGCCGGCGAACGGGTGCAGGACGATGGTCTCCATGCCGAGCGCGTCGGCGACCGCGCAGGCGTGCTGGCCGCCGGCACCGCCGAAGCAGTTGAGCGCATATTCGGTGACGTCGTAGCCGCGCTCCACGGAGATCTTCTTGATGGCGTTGGCCATGTTCTCGACGGCGATGCGAAGGAAGCCCTCCGCCACCTGTTCCGGCGCCGGCTTTTCCGCGCCGGTGGCTGCGGCGATGTCGGCGGCCAAGGCCGCGAACTTCTCATGCACCACGTTGGCGTCGAGCGGCCGATCGGCATGGGCGCCGAACACGTGCGGGAAGTGTTCGGGTTGGATCTTGCCGAGCATGACGTTGCAGTCGGTGACCGCGAGCGGGCCGCCGCGCC
>JAYOXJ010000264.1:510-5290 GCA_038152725.1 Rhodospirillaceae bacterium | reverse complement strand
GATGGGCGCAACGGCGTCGAGAATCTGGCTGCGGGCGCGTTCGACGCTGCCAACATCGACGCGGCCGAGCACGATCAGCGCGACCGCGCCCAGCACCAGCGCCATGAAAGCAAACCGCTGGGCCAGCGTCTTGACCGGCTGGGCAATGCGGTTGACCGTGCGGCGTGTTTCCTTCAAGGGCGCCTCGGTATCACTAAATCCAGGTTTTTGCCGTTCCTGGAAGATTCCGGCGGAAGCGGCGTAAGCAATTGGGAAATAAAAGATCGCGCCGCTTTCATCAAGTATATTAACGTATACTTAGCCAAAGATTAATAGCCCAAGGCCCGGTCTTGACCCGATATCGTCGAAAGGTTATGGGAATAGGGTCCCGCGGGCGATGGCGTCGCCACATTCCAAGTGAATGCCGGGCAAACCTCCACGCGATCCTGTACGCCCGGATGCACCGCGCCGGGCTGTCCCTGTTCCGCCCGGCGGAAACTGGACAAAGGATACCGCCATGACAGCCCTTTCCGATCGCCTCACTCATTTCCGCCGTACCGGCGGCGAAAAAGCACCGCTGCCGTTCTCGGAGGCCGAATATGCCAACCGCCTTACAAAGCTTCGCACCGTCATGGCGACCAAGAACATCCCGGCGGCACTGTTCACCTCAATGCACAACATCGCCTACTATTCGGGTTTTCTCTATTGCAGCTTTGGGCGATCGTTCGGCTGCGTCGTCACTCAGGATGCCTGCACTACTGTCTCCGCCAACATCGACGGCTGCCAGGCTTGGCGGCGTTCGGTCGGCGACAACGTCATCTACACCGACTGGCGGCGTGGTAATTTCTGGCGCGCGGTCGCTGAACTGATCGGTCAACCGGGCCGTCTCGGCATCGAAGCCGATCACCTGACGCTCGCGGCGCGCGCCGATCTCGCCACCCTGCTCGGCGACCCGGAGTTGGTCGACGTGGCACCCGACGCCATGGCCGGCCGCATGGTCAAATCGGTGGAAGAGATCGAACTGATCCGCGCTGGTGCGCGTGTCGCCGACATTGGCGGCGAGGCCATCCGAGCCGCAATCCGGCCGGGCAAGCGCGAAATCGATGTGGCGATGGCCGGACGCGACGCCATGGAACTCGCCATCGCTGACGCCTTCCCCGACAGCGAGATGCGTGACAGCTGGGTATGGTTCCAATCGGGCCTCAATACCGACGGCGCTCACAACCCGGTCACCTGCCGCAAGCTCGCCGCCGGTGATCTCTTGAGCCTCAATACCTTCCCGATGATCTCGGGTTACTACACCGCGCTCGAACGCACGCTGTTCTTGGGCGAGCCCGATGCCGCCACGCTCAAGCTCTGGCACGCCAATGTCGCCGCGCACGAGTTGGGAATGTCGCTGATCAAGCCGGGCGCCACATGTTCGGGGATAACCGCCGAGATCAACCGGTTCTTCGAGGGCGAAGGTTTGCTGCAGTACCGGTCGTTCGGCTATGGCCACTCGTTCGGGATTCTTTCGCACTACTACGGCCGCGAGGCCGGGCTCGAACTCCGCGAGGACATCGACACCGTGTTGGAACCGGGGATGGTCGTCTCAATGGAACCTATGCTTTGGGTGCCGGAAGGCACTCCCGGCGCCGGCGGCTACCGCGAGCACGACATCCTGGTAGTCGGCGAAACCGGGGTGGAGGACATTACCGGCTTCCCTTACGGAACGGAAGCGAACGTGATTGCCGCCTAGAAATGCCAAGGCCGGGCTTTAGGGTCCGGCCATCTTGGTCCTGCATCCGATACCTTGACGCTCAGTACATGGTGCTGAGTACGTCCTTCAGGCGTTTCATCTCATCGAGTGCGCGCCCGGTGCCGAGCACGACGCAGGAAAGCGGATCGTCGGCGATGGAGACCGGAAGGCCCGTGGCGTGGCGCAGCACGAAATCTATATTGCCGAGCAGCGCGCCACCACCGGTGAGCACGATTCCCTTATCGACGATGTCGGCGGCCAGTTCCGGCGCGGTATGCTCGAGCGCGACCTTGACCGCCTCGATGATGGCGCCGACCGGCTCGGCCAGGCTCTCGGCGATCTGGCGCTCGGAGATGATGAGTTCTTTGGGCACGCCGTTCATCAGATCGCGGCCCTTGATCTCCATGGTCTGCCCCTCGCCCTCGTCTGGCGGACAGGCGGAACCGATGTCTTCCTTGATGCGCGCGGCCGAACCTTCACCGACCAGCAGGTTATGGTTGCGGCGGATGTAAGCGATGATCGCCTCGTCCATCTTGTCGCCACCGACCCGCACGCTCCGCGAATAGACGATGCCACCCAGCGACAGCACGGCGACCTCGGTCGTGCCACCGCCGATGTCGACGACCATGGAACCGGTTGGTTCGGTCACCGGCAGGCCGGCGCCGATCGCGGCGGCCATTGGCTCTTCGATCAGGAACACCTTGCGCGCGCCGGCGTTCTCGGCCGAGTCCTGAATGGCGCGGCGCTCGACCGCGGTCGAACCGGACGGCACGCAGACGACTACAACCGGGGCGGCGAAGCTCCGCCTGTTGTGCACCTTGCGGATGAAGTACTTGATCATTTCCTCCGCCACTTCGAAGTCGGCGATGACGCCGTCGCGCAGCGGCCGGATGGCACGGATGTTACCGGGCGTGCGGCCGAGCATCTGCTTGGCCTCTTCGCCAACGGCGAGCACCTGTTTCTTGCCTTTGACTTCCTGGATGGCGACCACGGAGGGCTCGTTCAATACGATGCCGCGGCCCTTCACGTAAACCAGCGTGTTGGCCGTGCCCAAATCGATCGCCATGTCGGCGGAAAGAAATCCGAAAAGTCGAGAAAACATAGAGTCTCGTTAAAGATAAATGATCAAAGAAAGGTTAATGCGGCGCCGCACCGAAACCTGGGGCTCCGGTGCGACACCGCATTTATAAGAGTTTGCAACGGCGGTTGCTAGGCCGAAAGCGCGGCCGGGGCGGTTTTTTCGCGCTTCACCAGCAGTTTGTTGAGCGCGTGCACGTAGGCTTTTACCGACGCGACCATGGTGTCGGTGTCCGCACCCTGGCCATTGACTGACTTGCCGTTTTCTTCGAGTCGGACGGTCACTTCGGCCTGCGCGTCGGTGCCCTCGGTCACGGCATGGACCTGGTAGAGTTGCAGGTGCGCCGTATGCGGGAACAGTTGCTTGACCGCGTTGAAGGCTGCGTCGACCGGCCCGTCGCCGGTGGAATCGCAAGCCTTCACCTGGCCGTCGACCTCTAGCTCCATCTTGGCTTTCGGCGGCTGGTGGACGGTGCCGCACATGACTTCCAGCGAGACCAGCCGGACGCGGTCGTTGGCGTTCAAGACGACTTCGTCGTCGACCAATGCGACGATATACTCGTCGAACACGTCCTTCTTAAGATCTGCCAGTTCCTTAAAGCGGCGGAAGGCGTCCTGCTTGGCGTTGTCACCCAGTTCGTAACCCAGCGCCTTCAGCTTTTCGTAGAAGGCATGGCGGCCGGAGTGCTTGCCCAGCACCAACTTGTTCTCGGTCAGACCGACCGATTCGGGCGTCATGATCTCGTAGGTGCGCTTGTCCTTGAGGACGCCGTCCTGGTGAATGCCGGCCTCGTGGGCGAATGCGTTGGCGCCGACGATGGCCTTGTTGGCCTGCACCTGGAGCCCGGTCGCCGCGGAGACCGCGCGCGATGCCTTGGTGATGTCGGTGGTGACGATCTCGTTTTCGAACGGCATCACGTCATGGCGGGTACGGATGGCCATGATGATCTCTTCCAGCGACGCGTTGCCGGCACGCTCGCCGATACCGTTGATGGTGCACTCGATCTGTCGCGCACCGGCAGCGACGGCGGCCAGCGAGTTGGCGACCGCCAGGCCCAAGTCGTTGTGGCAGTGAACCGAGATGCGCGCCTTGTCGATGTTGGGCACGCGGTTCATCACCATCTTGATCAGCGCGGCATACTCCTCGGGCACGGTGTAGCCGACCGTGTCCGGGATGTTGACCGTGGTCGCGCCCGCCTTGATGGCGCTCTCGATGCACTGGCACAGGAAGTCGTGCTCGGTGCGGGTGCCGTCTTCCGCCGACCACTCGACGTCGTCGGTATAGCCGCGCGCGCGCGTCACGCTGTCGACCACGGCCTGATGCACCTCGTCCGGCGTCATCTGCAATTTGACGCTCATGTGCAGCGGGCTGGTCGAGATAAAGGTGTGGATGCGCTTCCGGGCTGCCGGCTTGAGCGCATCGGCGGCGGCATCGATATCCATCTTGCCGGAACGTGCCAGCGAACAAACGACCGAATTCTTGACCGTCTTGGCGACCTCGTGGACCGCCTCGAAATCGCCGGGGGACGCGATGGCGAAACCGCCTTCGATGACATCGACGCCCATGCCCTCGAGGATCCTGGCGACGCGCAGCTTCTCTTCCAGGTTCATGGAACAGCCGGGCGCCTGCTCGCCGTCGCGCAGCGTGGTATCGAAGATGATGACCCGGTTCGGGTCGATATTGGTGAAATTGCTCATGATTGCGGTTCCTTGTCCGACTTTAGGATGATGACTCGTGGTTTGGAGATCAATCCCCTGAACGCGGCCGTCCCGCGGGACGAGCCAGAATGCGTGCGCTCAGGGGTTCCTAAGTCGAAGGGCCCCTGCCGGAATAAGCAGGAGGCCGAGGGTAAGCGCGAGCGCCGCCGCCGCCAGATTGGCGGGGCCGGAAATCATCGAAAGGGTCTGCCCGTCGATCATTTTGGTCGCGTCTTCCTCACAAAAAAGTCCGGCCATGGCCGAAACTCCTGCCTAAAAACACCCAAT
>JAYOXJ010000264.1:0-500 GCA_038152725.1 Rhodospirillaceae bacterium | reverse complement strand
ACTGGATATTGCCGGATCGGGGGTTTCGGAACGGTTAACCGCTGCCGGGAAATGGGCGGCTTTTAACGACGAACGCCCCGCCTGCCGTTTCGGCAAGCGGGGCGCCATTTGTCCTGGCCGGGTCAATGGCCGGGCCGGCTCGGTTCAGTTCTTGGTCTTGTCGACCAGCGCGTTCTGGGCAATCCACGGCATCATGGCGCGCAGCTTGGCGCCGACCTGCTCGACGCCATGTTCGGCGGCCCGGCGGCGTTCGGCCTTGAAGTTCGGCAGACCGGCCTGGTTCTCGAGCATCCAGTTGCGCACGAAGCGGCCGGACTGGATGTCGTCGAGGATGCCCTTCATCGCCTGCTTGGTTTCGTCGGTGATGACGCGCGGGCCCGAGGAGTAGTCGCCGTACTCGGCCGTGTTGGAGACCGAATAGCGCATGTTGGCGATGCCGCCCTCGTAGATCAGGTCGACGATCAGCTTCACCTCGTGGCAGCACTCGAAATAGGCCATCT
>JAYOXJ010000263.1:0-5295 GCA_038152725.1 Rhodospirillaceae bacterium | reverse complement strand
CCGCTACACAAACCGCCGTGCCCGCGCCCGCCGCGACCCCGGCACCTGCCGCCGCATCGGCTGCCGCATCCGCCGCCAATACGGCGACGACCGAGACCGCCGCGCAGCCAGCGACGACACCGCCGGCCGAGGACAAGGCCGCGCGCATCGTCGTCAAGGCCACCGCCAACAGCTGGATCGAAGTCCACGACGATTTCTCCAACACCACACTGGTGGCGCGTATGCTGCACGCGAGCGAGTCCTACGAAGTGCCGGACAAGACCGGACTGAGCCTGCTGACCGGCAATGCCGGCGCGCTGCAGATCATCGTCGACGGCACTCAGGTGCCGGCTATCGGCGGCAATGGGGCGGTCCGGCGTGGCGTGCAACTGGTGCCGGAACTGCTGAAGGCCGGCACGGCGACGCAATGAGGACGGTCGAGCCATGAGCACAACCTCACCTGAAGCCGGCCCCGCGGAACGCCGCACCAGCGTCGGCGTCAAGGTCGGTCACGTCACCATCGGCGGCGGCCAGCCGATTGTCGTGCAGTCGATGACCAACACCGATACGGCCGATGCGGAGGGCACCGCCAAGCAGGTTGCCCAGCTTGCACGCGCCGGCTCCGAACTGGTGCGCATCACCGTCGACCGCGAGGAAGCCGCTGCCGCCGTGCCGCACATCCGCGACAAGCTCGACAAAATGGGCGTCAACGTGCCGCTGGTCGGCGACTTTCATTACATCGGCCATAAGCTGCTGACCGACCATCCGGCCTGTGCCGAGGCGCTCGCCAAGTACCGCATTAATCCCGGCAACGTCGGCCACCGCGCCAAGCGCGACAGCCAGTTCTCGACCATGATCGAGGTGGCGCTGAAATACGACCGACCGGTGCGCATCGGCGTCAATTGGGGCAGTCTGGATCAGGACCTCGCCGTGCGCATGATGGACGAGAACGCGAAGCTCGCCCGCCCGCGCGACGCCGCCGCGGTGACGCGCGACGCATTGATCGAATCTGCCATCGGCAGCGCCCAGCGCGCCGAAGAACTCGGCATGTCGCGCGATAAGATCGTGCTCTCCGCCAAGGTCAGCGAGGTCCAGGCGCTGATTGCCGTCTACCGTGGCCTGGCGGCGCGCGGTGACTATGCACTGCACTTGGGGCTGACCGAAGCCGGCATGGGCTCCAAGGGCATCGTCGCCTCGGTCGCCGGCATGGGCGTTTTGCTCCAGCAGGGAATCGGCGACACCGTCCGCGTCTCGCTGACGCCGGAGCCGGGCGGCGACCGGAGCCGCGAGGTCATCGTCGCCCAGGAGCTGTTGCAGACCATGGGGCTTCGCGCATTCGTGCCGCTGGTGACGGCCTGCCCGGGCTGCGGACGCACCACCTCGACCGTGTTCCAGGAGCTGGCCGACCGCATCCAGAGCTTCATCCGCGCCGAGATGCCGGGCTGGCGCGAGCGCTATGAGGGCGTCGAGGAAATGAGCGTCGCGGTGATGGGCTGCATCGTCAACGGCCCTGGCGAGAGCAAGCATGCCGACATCGGCATCAGCCTGCCCGGCACCGGCGAACAGCCGGCGGCACCGGTATTCATCGATGGCGAGAAACGCATCACCCTGCGTGGGCCGAAAATCGCCGAGGAATTCCAGAAGATCGTCGAGGACTACGTGGCGAACCGCTACGGCGCCCGCAGATCTCACGACGCGGCGGAATAGCGGGGCGGTCCCGATGAGCACCTTCCAGCCGGTTCGCGGCACGCACGATCTATTGCCCGACGATTTCCGCCGCCATAAATGGGTCACCGACACCGCTTGCGAGATCGCCGAGCGCTATGGTTTCGCCGAGATGACGCCGCCGGTGTTCGAGTTCACGCAGGTGTTTTCCCGCACCATGGGCGAGACCTCGGACGTCGTTACCAAGGAGATGTACACCTTCCCCGATCGTTCCGGCGAGGAGGAGATGACGCTCCGGCCCGAATTCACCGCCGGCATCTGCCGCGCTTTCGTTTCCAACGCGCTCTACGATCAGGCGCCGTTCAAGGTGTTCGCGCGTGGGCCGCTGTTCCGCTACGAGCGCCCGCAGAAGGGGCGCCAGCGCCAGTTCCATCAGATCGACGTGGAGATCATCGGCGTCGCTGGACCTGAGGCCGACATCGAGGTGCTGTCGGTCGGCCAGCACATTTTGGAGGAACTCGGCGTCGCCAAGGACGTGACCCTCAAGCTCAACACCTTGGGCGATCCGAAATGCCGGGGGCTCTACCGCGAAAAGCTGATCGCCTATCTGGAGCCGTTCAAAGCGGAGCTCTCCGAAGACAGCCAGCAGCGCCTCTATCGCAATCCGCTCCGTGTGTTCGATTCGAAATCCGAACGCGACCAGGAGATCGTCTCGGGCGCGCCACTGCTCAAGGATCATCTGAACGACACGTCGCGGCAGTTCTTCGATGCCGTCTGCGACGGCCTCACCCGCCTCGGCATCCCGTTCGAGCTGGACAGCGGCCTGGTGCGCGGCCTCGACTACTATACCCACACCGCCTTCGAGTTCGTCACCACCACGCTGGGCGCACAGGGCGCGGTCATCGCCGGTGGCCGCTACGATGGACTGATCGAGCAGCTCGGTGGCCGGCCGACACCGGGTATCGGTTGGGCAGGCGGCGTCGAGCGCCTGGCCATGATGGCTGGCGACGCGGGCCGGCGTTCTTATCCGGTGGCGATCGTGCCGATCGGCGAGGCCGCCCAGGCACGCGCGCTGACCCTCTCCCATGAGCTGCGCAAGGCCGGCTATCGCATTGAGCTCGGTTATTCGGGTAACATGAAGCGCCGCTTGGCGCGTGCCGACAAGGCTGGGGCCGTGGCGGCGGTGTTGATCGGTGAGGACGAATTGGCGAAGGGGGTCGCCACCGTGCGCGATATGAAGAGCGGCGAGCAGTCGGAAGTCGCGCTCGCCCAACTGGTCGAGAACCTGAGCCGTTACCGTTAGCGAGGCCGCATGAGCGAATCCGCCGGCAATAGCCGCCGGCCGCTCGTGGTCGGCGCCAATCATCGCACCAGCTCGCTGGGCTTGCGCGACCGTCTGTTCGTCGAGGACGCGGGCATTGCCGGCTTTCTCGAAGGGCTGCGCGCGCTCGGCATCGACCAGGTGCTGACGCTCTCGACCTGCGACCGGGTCGAGGTGCAGGCGGTGGTCGACGATACCGGCAAGGCCGAGGCGGTGCTTGCGCACCTAGCGCGTCACGGCAGCGTCGAAATCGAGGAGTTGCGCCAGCAGGCCTACGTTCTCGACGGCGATGACGCCACCCGTCACCTGTTCCGTGTCGCCGCGTCCCTGGACAGCCTGGTGATCGGCGAGCCGCAGGTGTTGGGCCAGCTGAAGGCGGCGCATCGCCTGGCGCGCGATGCCGGCGCCACGGGCCCGGAACTGGAAGCCCTGATCCAGGCCGCCTTCGCCGCCGCCAAGCGGGTGCGTACCGAGACGGCCGTCGGCGAAGGGCCGGTCTCCATCGCCCAGGTCGCCGTGCAGGTGGCCCGAGACCTCTATGGCGCACTGGCCGAGCGCCGAGCGCTGCTGATCGGCGCCGGCGAAATGGGCCAGTTGGTGGGCCAGCATCTGGTCGGCGCCGGGCTCGGGTATCTGACGGTCACGCATCCGGTTTCGACCCGCGCGGAACACCTGTCGCGCACCCTCGATTGCCATCGCGCCGACTACGACAGTCTGGCGCAGCAGATGGCGGAGGCCGACATCATCATCTCGGCGCTGGGCCGACGCGAGCCGGTGTTGAGCGCGGATATGATACACGCGGCCTTGCGCCGGCGGCGCTGGCGGCCGGTATTCGTCATCGATCTCGGCATTCCCGGCGACGTCGACCCCGCCGTCAACCGTATCGACGATGCCTTCCTCTACGACATCCAGGACTTGGAACGATTGGCGTCCGAAAGCCAGGCCAAGCGCCAAGAAGCGGCGGCAGCGGGCGAGGCCATCATCGAGGACGAGCTTTCGCAGTTCCTGGCCGGGCGCGCGGCGCGCGCCGCCGTGCCGGCGCTGGCGGCGTTTCGAGCCTGGGGCGAGGAATTGCGCGAACAGGTATTGCGTGAGGCCGGCGGCGACGCGGAGAAGGCGACCCGCCTTCTGCTCGGCCGCATCCTGCACGACCCGACCATGGCGCTGAAAAGTGCCGCGGAGGGTGACGGCGGCGAGCTTGCCCGGCTGGAGGCGGCGCTCAGGCGCCTGTTCGGTATCGGCGACAACAACGAGGATCAACGCAAGTGAACTTGGATCGGAACCTTGACCGGGTATTGCGCCGGTTCGAAGAGCTGCAGTCTCTGATGTCGACGGATCCGTTGCCGCCGGCCGAGCAGTTCACCAAGCTTTCCAGGGAGTACGCGGAACTGACGCCGGTGGTCGAGGCGATCAACGAACTGCGCGAGGCCAAGGCGGAACTCGCCGGGCTGGAAGCCATGCTGGCCGACAAGGACCCGGACATCCGCGCCATGGCCGCGGACGAGGAGCGCGCATTGGAAGAGCGGCTGCCCGAACTGGAGCAGCACGTGCAACTCTTGTTGCTGCCCAAGGATGAGGCCGACGAGAAGAACGCAATTCTCGAAATCCGGGCCGGTACCGGCGGCGACGAGGCGGGGTTGTTCGCGGCCGATCTGTTCCGCATGTACCAGCGCTACGCCGAGGACCGGCATTGGAAGTTCGAGGTGCTCAGCATCAACGAAACCGGTATCGGCGGCTACAAGGAGGCGATCGCGTCGGTCAGCGGCAAGGACGTGTTCCAGCGGCTCAAGTTCGAATCGGGCGTGCATCGGGTGCAGCGCGTGCCGGTAACCGAATCGGGCGGACGTATCCATACCTCGGCTGCGACCGTCGCGGTCATGCCCGAGGCCGAGGAAGTCGACATCGAGATCGCGGACAAGGACCTTCGTATCGACGTCTACCGTTCGTCGGGGCCGGGCGGCCAGTCAGTCAACACCACCGACTCGGCGGTCCGCATCACGCATTTGCCGACCGGCATCGTGGTCATCCAGCAGGACGAGAAATCGCAACACAAGAACAAGGCCAAGGCGCTCCGCGTGCTGCGTGCCAGGCTCTACGAACGCGAGCGCCAAGCCCAGGACGAGGCGCGTGCGGCGGCGCGCAAGAGCCAGGTCGGATCGGGCGACCGCTCCGAGCGCATCCGCACCTACAACTTTCCGGAACGCCGCGTCACCGACCACCGCATCGGTCTCACCATGCATCAGCTCGAGCGCGTGCTCGACGGCGAACTCGACGAGTTCATCGATGCGCTCCTTGTCGAGGAGCAGGCACGCAAGCTCGCGGAAATGGCA